>DUSJ01000205.1 GCA_012842645.1 Clostridiaceae bacterium
CATCGCCATAGCAGCTTATTCGTACATGGCTCTTATCCCCATGATCCAGCCGCCTATCATGAGGCTTCTGACGACCAAAAAAGAAAGGGAAACCAAGATGGAACAGCTCAGGGAGGTTTCCAAGCTTGAGAAAATTGCTTTCCCTGTGATAGTCACAGTAATATGCATACTCCTGCTGCCGTCTGTGGCTCCCCTTATAGGCATGCTTATGCTGGGCAATCTACTGAGGGAATCCGGTGTGACTGAAAGACTGTCAAAGACTGCTCAAAATGAGCTTATCAATATAGTCACCATCTTCCTCGGAGTTACCGTTGGATCCAAGGCTGTAGGCGAAAAGTTCCTCCAGCCCAGGACTTTGCTGGTCATAGGTCTGGGCCTGGTAGCTTTCGCATTCAGCACAGTTGGCGGTGTGCTCCTTGGAAAGCTCATGTACTGGCTATCAGGCGGAAAGATCAATCCCCTGATAGGCTCTGCCGGAGTATCCGCAGTACCGATGGCTGCAAGGGTATCCCAGATAGAAGGCCAGAAGGCCAATCCGGGCAACTATCTTCTGATGCACGCCATGGGTCCGAATGTTGCCGGCGTTATCGGCTCGGCAGTCGCTGCGGGTGTATTCTATGCTATATTCGGAAAATAAAAAGAAACATTGAATATCTAAGTAACATTTATAATAGCAGTTGCGGCCTGCAATGGTCCGGGTTTACGGATCGTCGCGGGCCGCATTGCTTATCAGTGATCGTTATAGCCAGGCTAAATCAGCCCAAAAAGTAAATCTCCATAGGTAGGGAACGGCCATAAGCTTGCGTCCATAATGCTTTCAAGCTTATCCGCGTCCTTGCGCAGATCTTCCATGATCGGGATGACCATCTCCTTGTAAGCCCTGGCTTTTACGAGGGTTTCCCCTTCCATCCTGTCCAGGTTTTCAATGGTCTCGCTCAGCGCGTCGGCATCGATCCTGAGGCTTGAAGTAAGGACCACAAGCTTGTCAAGTATTTTCTTTGTGGACCTGGAATCGGCTCCCGCAGAATTCAGCGCCGAAACCGTATCAGCGACACGCTTCATATATGTAAGGGCGGCAGGAAGTATCTGCCTGCTGACCATTTCGGCCATTGTCAGAGCCTCTATCCGTATTGTCTTTATATAATTCTCAAGCTGGATCTCATACCTTGAGAATATCTCGGCACGGGAAAGGACGCCTGTCCTTTCGAACAGCTCTATGTTTTTCTCGGCAATCAGCGCGGGTATGGCATCTACGGTCGTCTTAAGGTTTGGCAGACCTCTCCGTTCCGCTTCGGCGACCCATTCCTCGGAATAGTTGTTGCCGTTGAAAATAATGCGCTTATGTTTCTTTATAATATCCCTTATTACATTGAAGACTTCTGTATTGAAATCTTCAGCCTTTTCAAGCCTGTCGGCTATCTGGTTGAGGGCATCGGCCACAATGGTGTTGATTACGAAATTGGGAGTCGCTATCGACTGGGATGAACCCACCATCCTGAACTCAAACTTGTTCCCGGTAAACGCAAATGGCGATGTCCTGTTCCTGTCTGTTGTATCCTTCGGCAGGATGGGCAGGGTCAGAACGCCTATATCGAGGGTCCTGCTGGCGCCGTTTTCTTTTACTACACCGGTTTCTATCTGTTCAAAAACATTCGTAAGTTCATCTCCGAGATAAATGGAAACTATGGTCGGCGGAGCTTCGTTTGCGCCAAAGCGATGGTCGTTACCGGCGGAAGCCACCGAGAAGCGAAGCAAGTCCGCATATTCATCAACAGCCTTTATTACGGCGCAGACAAATACCAGGAACTGGGCGTTGTCAAGAGGCGTGGTCCCCGAATCAAGAAGGTTCCTGCCTTCATCGGTGCACAGGGACCAGTTGTTGTGCTTGCCTGATCCGTTGACGCCGGCAAATGGTTTCTCATGGAGCAGGCATGCCAGCCCGTGCCTGTCGGCGACGCTCTTCATTACTTCCATCGTAAGCTGGTTATGGTCGGTAGCTATATTGGCCGTCGAATAGACTGGCGCAAGCTCATGCTGTGCCGGAGCTGCTTCGTTGTGCTTAGTTTTTGCCGTCACTCCAAGCTTCCACAATTCCATGTCCAGTTCATGCATGAAAGCTGACACCCTGTCTTTCAGGTGACCGAAATAATGGTCTGACAGTTCCTGTCCCTTGGGAGGCCGTGCCCCAAAAAGGGTCCTGCCTGTGTATATCAGGTCTTTCCTTTTGAGAAAGTACTCTTTGTCGACCAAAAAGTATTCCTGTTCCGCGCCCATCGTGGTAACGACTTTTTTGGTCGTTGTATCGCCAAACAGCCTCAGTATCCTGAGAGCCGCCTTTGAAATCACTTCCATGGATCTCAGCAAAGGGGTTTTAAGGTCAAGAGCTTCGCCTGTGTAGGAGCAGAACGCGGTGGGGATATACAATGTCCTGTCCCTTACAAAAGCGGGAGACGTACAGTCCCATGCCGTGTAGCCTCTCGCTTCAAAAGTCACCCTCAAACCGCCCGAAGGGAATGATGAAGCATCAGGCTCCCCTTTTATAAGCTCCTTGCTTGAAAATTCCATTATGGCTCTTCCATCTTTTGTCGGAGTAAGGAATGAATCGTGCTTGCCGGCCGTTACGCCTGTCATGGGCTGAAACCAGTGTGTATAATGGGTAGCGCCTTTTTCAACGGCCCATTCCTTCATGGCGCAGGCAACTACCTCCGCGACTTCCGGATCCAGCGGCAGCCCGAGATTGACGGTTTCTTCCAGTTTCTTGTATATCGGCCTTGGCAGACGCTCCTGCATGGCTGATTCGTTAAAAACATCGCATCCGAAAATATCGGCGCTGAAGCTCTCTGTCTTGCTTTCCATCTGTACCCCCCTAATGCGAAAGAGCGTTTAATTAATTTATAGCAAATAAGATAAACAGCGTCAATTTTGAAGAGCTTTTTCGTAACAATGCATTTACATGTTCCGATGCCGTGATATCCAATTGTTCAATTTTGACATTTATCCTTTGTTGATTTCTCTTAACAGAGTTTCCCTTACCTGGGCCGGATCGCCTTTCCCTTTCAGTCTTGACATTACTTGTCCCATCAGGAATCCGAAGGCTTTCTCCTTGCCTGCCAGGTAGTCTTCAAGAGCCTGCCGGTTGGCTTCCAGAACAGATTTCACAATCTCGTTCACAAGGTTTTCATCTCTCTGCACCCATAACTCCAGCCGCTCGATGATATTATCGGGCTTTTCACCGGTTTCAATAATAACATCGATAACCTTTGCCGCCGATGCATGGGTTATTTTCCCCTGGTCGAGGAAAAGAAGAACTTCGCCGAGATTATCCCCGTTGAGAGATGAAGCCAGAATACCTTCCCCCTGGTCATTGATACGCCGCATTATATCGGTCATAATGAAGTTGCTCGCCAGTTTTGGTTTCCCGCAGACCGCTGCCGCCCTGTCAAACAGGTCAGCCAGCTTCCTGTTCATTGTAATAAGGGCCGCATCATATTCCGGTATACCAAGTTCATTGACATACCTGTCCCTGCGGGCGCGGGGAAGTTCAGGCAGACTTTTCCTTATGGAATCGATCCAGTCCCGGTCAACGATTACGGGAAGAAGATCAGGCTCCGGGAAATACCGGTAATCCATCGATTCTTCCTTGTTTCTCATCGCCATGCTTTCGCCTTTTTTATCGTCCCATCTCCTGGTTTCCTGGCAGACGATCCCGCCTTCGCTTAAAACTTCAATTTGTCTCCGGGCTTCACCCTGCGCTGCGCGGTATACTGCTCTTATCGAGTTGAGGTTCTTTATTTCAGTTCTTACTCCAAGCTTTTCCTGTCCCCTGGGCCGTACTGAAATGTTTACATCGGCCCTCAATGAACCTTCCTGCATCTTGCAGTCAGAAACGTCAGTATATTCCAGGATCGACTTGATCGTCTCAAACAGCGCTTTTGCTTCTTCAGCCGAGTTAATCTCGGGCCTGGTGACAATCTCAATAAGCGGGACACCGCATCGGTTATAGTCTATAAGGGAACCGTCGGCATAGGCGTCATGCACAAGCTTTCCTGCGTCTTCCTCAAGGTGAATTCTTTCTATGCCTATCCTTTTTATCCCGTTGTCCGTTTCGATATCCACATACCCGTCATAGCAAATCGGCAGGTTATACTGTGTCACCTGGTATGCCTTGGGCATGTCAGGATAGAAGTAGTTTTTCCTGTCGAACTTGCTGAACTCCGATATCTTGCAGTTCATTGCAAGACCTGCCCTGATCGCCAGTTCCAGCGCTTTTTTGTTCAGTACCGGAAGAGTTCCCGGAAGCCCAAGGCAGACCGGGCAGCAGCGGGTGTTTGGCTCGCCGCCGAAATCATTCCTGCAGCCACAGAACAACTTGGTATCGGTTTTCAGCTCAGAGTGTATCTCAAGACCTATAGTCACTTCATACTCCATCGTAAAACCTCCTTTGGAAGCATGGGAACGGTTCTTCTGTCTGTTTACTTCTATTAAGCGGCGTGCCTGCATGCGATTTAAGCGAAGCACGAACAGCGGAGCGGTCGCGACTTGAATCCCGGATGGATTCATAAATCGCTGCAGGCTACAGCCGCTGTATAAATATTACTCGGGCTTTTCCAGCCTTCCTGTTTCCTGCTCTACAGCATAGCCTGCCCTGAGCAGGAGTTTCTCTGAAAATGGCTTCCCCATAAACTGTATACCTACGGGTAACCCGTTCCTGTCCAGCCCGCAGGGTACCGACAGGGCAGGTATGCCTGCCAGGTTTGCGCTGACGGTGAAAATGTCCCCGAGGTACATCTTCAGCGGATCTTCTATCCTTTCGCCTATTCTGAAAGCCGTAACAGGATAAACCGGCGCCGCAACTATATCAATGTCTTCAAAAACCCTGCCGAAATCACCGGCAATAAGTTTTCTTACCTTAAGCGCCTTGATATATAATTCGTCATGATATCCTGAACTGAGCGCATAGGTGCCGGTCAATATCCTTCTTTTTACTTCACGTCCGAAACCCTCGCCCCTGGAAATCTTAAACAGCTGTGATATATTGCCGGCTTTCCCGCTCCTGTATCCATATCTTATCCCGTCATACCTGGCGAGGTTGGAACTTGCTTCCGATGAAGAAATCAGGTAATACGCGGCCACCGAGTGCCGCAGGGACGGCAGCGAAACTTCCCTGATCACCGCTCCCCTGGCCTCAAGCTTTTTTATTGCCGACATAACCTTTTCCCTGACATCTCCGTCCATATCTGAACTGAAAAATTCGGACGGAAGCCCTATCCTAAGGTTTTCAACTCCCGAGTCTATATCCTTAAGATAATCGTCGCACGGGACGTCAACCGAAGTAGAGTCTTTCCTGTCATAACCGGATATGGCGTTCATAACTATTGCGCAGTCGGTCACGTCCTTTGTCAGCGGTCCTATCTGGTCCAGCGACGAGGCAAAGGCTATCAGGCCATAGCGTGAAACCCTGCCATAGGTTGGTTTCATTCCTACTATCCCGCAGAAGGAAGCCGGCTGGCGCACAGAACCGCCAGTATCCGACCCGAGAGAATATGCTGCCATATGGGCAGCGACACTTGCAGCCGAACCTCCGCTTGAGCCCCCCGCGACATGTTCTGTGTTCCATGGATTCCGTACCGGTCCGAAAATGGTATGCTCGGATGATCCGCCCATGGCAAATTCGTCCATGTTCAGCTTGCCTAAAAGAACAGCGCC
>DUSJ01000020.1 GCA_012842645.1 Clostridiaceae bacterium
AAGAGGATTTTCAGCCGCATCATAGTCATCACAATGGTTCTTGTTTTTGCTGCTTCCAGTTCGGGGCTGATGTATTCGCGGGCATCGGCTGACAGCAGTATCGTCTTTCAGACCAGCGCCGGCCAGGATGCTGACAATCCCGGTGAATCCGCAAAAAACGCCATTGAGCGCATTTCAGTCAAGGATGCGTCCGATGCGGATATCAGGCTTATCGAGAAAACTGAACGCTATAACGGCCTGGCGACCCGGATAGCAGAATTATACATTGTTATAAAAAATAAAAATATCGCCGGATGTCTGTTATATGATACATATAGTTTCACGAACGGCGACCTGTACTATTATCTCAGGTATGAACCGGTAAGCCCGGAATCCGGGACCATAAGCGTTCTTCTTCCTTACAGGTTTGATACGTATGATATAAGGACAATCTCGTATCCCCACGGCCTGGATCAGACCAAATCGGAAATAAAAACCTACAGGGACCAAAAACCGGACAACGGAATAATGACAATGCTTAATCCCGGTTCCGTGTATATCGATTCTGAATATCTGAATGCATTTTTCAGCTATACCAGCGTCTTTGAAAAAGATATCAGGAACATCAGGAAAGAGTTGTATGAGAAGGCTGAGAACATACATATCACTGCCGACGGCGTAAGGATAACATTGCCCGCAGTAGCCAATTCCTTTTCCGAGCAATGGGGGATAATTTCAGCTGAGAAGCTGGTGGACTGGGAAGACGAAAAGGCAGTGGCCGCAGTTAAGACCGGCGATTTGAGCAGGGTCAGGAAATGGGGCGGAAACGGCCAGTATTATTTCCTCCCATACGCATATGCGCCATACAGCCCCAACGGGTTTTACAGGAACAGCGCAAACCATATTGGAAACCTGTTCATCAATATTCCGGGACGCTTCTTCCAGGATTATGCCTATATAACAATCGATACCCTTACAAGAACCCAGAAATCCGACGGGTTCTGGGGGACCGATCCTATGGCTGTCAACCTGTACGAAAGCTATAAAGTAGGAGCGGGATTCTTTGACACAAGGTGGGATACCGAGGCGGCCCTTTCACTGCTAAGGGGGTACAGGAAGTTCGATGAGCCCCATATGCTCGAAGCGGCGGTAAAATTCGCCGATTTCTATTGCGGTTTTGCCCTTGAAAACTCATATGTCACAAAGAACAACGGGATCCTGGTCTATGATTATGGTTTCAGCGCGACCCCTGGAGTGGTGACCCATGTATCCCTGAACCATCTTGTAAATGAAATGAATTTCCTCCTTGAGATGTACATAACCACCTCGGATCTCGAATACCTTGAAGTGGCCGCTAAAATCCTCATTGGAATAGAAGACACGGGCAAATCATGGATAAACACTGAAACGGGAGACCTGCATTATGCCTACTATGGTGACGGAAAATACGGAGGGCAGGACTATCCCACGCTGACGCTCAATGACCTTCGCTACGCCCGGGAACTAATAACCACATTATACGGTAAGGATAACCCTGTTATAAAAATGCTTATTGAAACCAAGGAAAAATACCTGACAAGAGAAGGCATACCTTTTTAACTGGAGGAATGGATATGTTCAATGAAAAGCTTACGGAAAGCCTTGGAAAGTCGTCGATGATACGGGCGATGTTCGAGGAAGGAGCCCGCCTGAAGAAGATATACGGGGAAGAGAACGTATATGACTACAGCCTTGGCAACCCTGAAGTGGAACCTCCGGCCGGGGTTATCGAATCCCTTAAGAAATATGTCAACAGCGATGAACCCGGGCTTCATAAGTACATGAACAATGCGGGATATCCGGATGTAAGACGGAAAGTGGCGGCTTATCTTCAAAAAAAGAGCGGAGTAGCCCTTGATGAAAACAACATCATAATGGTATGCGGCGCGGCTGCGGGCCTTAATGTGGCTTTAAGGGCCGTTCTTAATCCCGGTGAGGAAGTTATGGTGCTGGCCCCGTTCTTCGTGGAATATGGCACATATATCGAACAGTCAGGCGGCAAACCGGTTATCGTCAACACTGTTAAGGACAGTTTCCAGATAGACATTGAGGCGGTCGAAAGAGCCATTACCAAAAAAACAAAGGCTTTGATCATAAACTCGCCCAACAACCCGAC
>DUSJ01000206.1 GCA_012842645.1 Clostridiaceae bacterium
CCGACGACCAGAAAAGTCTTTTAAAGGCGTGCCTCGACCAACTTAACATAAACGAGAAGAATTTCCCGCCAAACTCGGTCCTTGGCGAGATAAGCCGCGCAAAAGACGAACTGATATATCCCGACAGGTTTAAAAGGCTGTATGCCTCCGATTACAGGATGGGCAAAATAGCCGATATCTACGAGCTGTACCAGAAAAGACTGAAGGCTAATAACGCGCTGGATTTTGATGATATAATCCTTCTGACTATCAAAATACTGTCTGAGTTTCCCGAAGTCCGTGATTATTACGCCAGTAAATTCCGATACATACTTGTGGACGAGTACCAGGACACCAACACTGCCCAATACATGCTGGTCAGCATGCTTGCCAGCGTGCATGGCAATATTTGCGTGGTCGGGGACGACGACCAGATGATTTATGGCTGGCGGGGAGCCAACATCCGGAATATACTCGATTTTGAAAAGGATTATCCCGACTGCACGGTAATTAAGCTTGAGCAGAACTACAGGTCCACAAAGACCATACTTGAAGCGGCAAACAATGTCATAAGCAACAACAGGGGCCGCAAGTCAAAGAGACTCTGGACCCAAAACGCAAAAGGGACCCCTGTAAAAAGGTATACGGCAAACGACGAACATGACGAAGCCCGCTATGTGGCCGAAACCATAAAAAGCCTTTGCAGTTCGGGCAGAAGCTACAATGACATAGCTATCCTCTACAGGATCAACGCCCAGTCCCGTGTTTTCGAGGATGAGTTGATGAAGCACGGGATACCTTATAAAATGTATGGAGGGCTGAAATTCTACGCCCGCAGGGAAATCAAGGACGTCATAGCCTGGCTCCGGGTCGTTCAGAACGAAAATGACGACATCAGCCTGAAAAGAATAATCAACGTCCCAAAGAGAGGCATAGGGAAAACCACCCTCGACAGAATAGAACAGTATGCGGCAGCCGAAGAAACAAGCATGTACAGGATTATATCGAGGGCTTCCGAATATCCCGACCTCGGCAGGGCAGACAGGAACCTGAAGGATTTTTATGATTTCGTTGAAAAGATGAAGGCCCTGGCCCTGGAGACCGAACTGGTCAAGTTTATTGAAACGCTGATAGACAAATGCGGTATAATAAAGGAACTTGAAGCCGAGGGGACCGCCGAGGCAATAACAAGGATAGAGAACATAAAGGAGTTTATCTCGGTGGCCCAGGAGTTTGTCGCCATGGCCGAGGAGAATCCTGACCTTGAAGGTTTCCTGGCCCATATATCGCTGGTTGCCGATATAGATGATAATGAGGAAGTGGGCAACAGGATAGTCATGATGACTCTTCACAGCGCGAAAGGCCTTGAGTTCCCGGTAGTCTTCATGGTGGGCATGGAGGAAGGATTATTCCCCAGTCACAGGTCTGTTTCCGAGGAAGACGAACTGGAAGAGGAGCGCAGGCTGTGCTATGTTGGCATAACCCGGGCCCGGGAAGAGCTGTACCTTACAAACGCAAAATACCGCAGGATCTTCGGAAGCACCGCATATAACCGTGGATCCCGATTTATAGACGAGATACCCGACGAGCTTTTATCGTCGGACGATGGCTACTCCCTGAGTATGCGGCAGGGAATCACCGGCAGAAGGGCAGACGACCTTTTCCCTTCCGGAAAAGTGCTTGACCTGTCGGACATCAAGGCGAGGATAAAAGAATTCAACCGTCTCTCTGCCGGAAGCGAGGGCCCGGTCAATGTAGGGGACAGGGTTCTCCATAAAAAGTTCGGCGAGGGAACCGTGAAAGCCAGGGTCTACGAGGGCGGCGATTACAGGCTGGATGTCCTTTTTGATCAGTATGGCATGAAGCGGCTGATGGAAAGTTTTGCGAAGCTTAAAAAAATATAATTGATATAGGTGAGGCAATGATCAAAGCGTTGATTTTTGATTTGGACGGTGTGCTAATTGACAGCGAGCCTATTCATAGCCAGGTGGTAGTCGACGTCTTAAGGGATGTAGGCGTAACTGCCCAGGAAAGCGAAGTATACGATTTTATCGGCGTACGGAACGAAGAGATGTGGGAAACAATGAAAAAGCGCCATGGCATAGAAGAACCGACAGAAAAGCTTCTTGCCATGCAAAAAGCATATAAGCACGAGAGATTCTTCAATAACAAGCTGACGCCTATCGACGGGGTGCTGGATCTGTTACGGGCGGCCAAAAGGAAGGGTCTGTCGATCGCGCTGGCCACATCCTCGCCGAGGTATTTCGCCAAATATATTCTGAAGGCTATAAAAGCGGCAGTCTTTTTTGATGACCTGGTGACTTCGGATGAAGTATCCAGAGGCAAGCCCGAACCTGAGGTATTCCTGAAAGCTGCCGATGCTGTCGGGGTCTTGCCGGAGGAATGCCTGGTGATCGAGGACGCCTATTACGGGGTACTGGCTGCCAAAAGGGCAGGGATGAAGTGCATCGGCTTTAAAAACCCCAATTCCGGCAACCAGGACCTTTCAATGGCTGATTACGTGGTAACGTCATTGCGTGATATACATCTGGATGAAATAATTGATTAGCAGGAGAGGTTTATGGTCGACAACGGCGATCCCCTTAAATACGGGAAAAAGTACAAAGATGAACTGAATAATCTTCTGGACGAAATGGACATTATCTTAAGGAGAAATCCACTGAAGAATCCCTTAAGAGATGTCTATAACGACCTTTTCGGCGGTGAAAGGCTTCCGATCATCGACGATACGTCCGGATCCGCCGCGGCGGGCAGCCAGGATACCCAGTTCGATCCCGGGGGCGACGAGTACCGCTTTAAGGAACCTGAAGAAGAGACTCCCCGGAAAAGCCTTGAAGAGCTCATGGAAGAGCTCAACAGCCTGGTGGGGCTCAAAAAGGTCAAGGAAGACGTCAAATCCCTTGCCAATACCGTGAAAATAATGAAGATGCGAAAGGAAAGAGGGCTTCCTGAAGTAGACATGTCCCTCCATCTCGTGTTCACAGGCAATCCCGGGACCGGGAAAACGACGGTTGCAAGACTTCTGGCAGGTATCTACAGGGAGATTGGGGTCCTTTCAAAAGGCCATTTGGTGGAAGTTGACAGGTCAAGGCTGGTAGCCAAATACGTGGGCCAGACCGCTCCCCAGGTTATGGAAGTGGTAAAGGAAGCCATGGGCGGTGTCCTGTTCATAGATGAGGCCTACTCCCTGGTATCCCGCAGGGGCGAGAACGACTTCGGCTACGAAGCTGTGGATACCCTGATCAAGGCCATGGAGGATTACCGGGACGACCTGATTGTGATTGTCGCCGGATACCCGGACAAGATGGAGGAATTCCTCAATTCCAATCCAGGGCTTCAGTCCCGGTTCAACAAGTATATCAATTTCGACGATTACACCCCCGAAGAGCTTGTGGCCATATTTGACAGGATGTGCGAGAAAAACGGCTACAAGCTTACCGAGGGCGCCCATGAAAAAATGAAACAGATGCTCGAGTTCCTGCACGAGACCCGCACCGACAGCTTTGCCAACGCCCGTACTGTCAGGAACCTCTTTGAGAGGCTTCTGACAATACATGCGGACAGGCTGGCGGCCAAGGAATCGGTAAGCGACGAAGACCTTGCGCTGATCATCGAGGAAGATCTCGATAAGGTCGAGCTTGGCGATCTCATGCGCTGACCGTTCGCCTGTTAAGGTGTCAATAAAGCGGCATGCCTGCATGCGGTGTTAAACATCGCTGCGGAGCGGTATTAACTGAAACGTCTCACTTTCCTAATCACGAGTGACAATGCGAAGAAAGCCAGGGCAAAGCACACGATGACCGCGGTGTCCGACAAAACAAGCCTGACACTGGATAAATCAAACTGCGTCAGCTGGGCTGCCTGGTTGTTGGCTTTCACGAACCAGTAGGTCGGTGTGAAGCTTGCTATCCTCAGGGTCGTTTCCCCAAGGAGCTGGGCGGGTACAAAAACACCGCATATGAAGCAGCTTCCCAGCACCACCACGTTGGTAACGGCAGAAATGGCCTCGTTTCCTTTTACCACGCTTCCTATCAGGAATCCCATGGCAGTTCCGCAAACTGTGAATACCAGGGAATTCAGGAGTAAATACACGGTGTTCATGGTCAACACATTTTCGATGTCGAAGAAGAAGCAAAATGCTATCTGTGTAAGCCATGCCACGCCCGCAAATGTCAGGCTTGCCAGGAAGATCTGCAGGTTGGCCGCTGTTTCCCTTACCGGGGAGCAGGAAACCCTGTTCCTCAGATCCCTGTTGTTGAAGGCTGCCATAATGGCCGCCATGCCCAGGACCAGTATCGAACTCAGCGAATAAGCCATGTAGTTATATGAAAAAACTAAACCGTACACATCGGTCTTGGCAGGAGCAGGCATCAGCTTTACATCAGCTTCCTGCGAAAGAACATCGTCAAGGTATTTGACAAGGCTTTCCTGTGTTACATCGCCCATGGTGCTGAGAAAAAACCTGGCAGTATTGAGGTATTGGTCTACCGCGAGGTCAATGTATGCGGCTTTTGCCGAGTCGGGGACGCTGTTCTTTTCAAGGTGCACTTCTTCTCCTGCCATGAATTTTTGTGTAAATCCTTCAGGTATACGGAGTATGTATACGACTTCCCTGAAAAACAGCGCATCCTGCTGGGCTTCCTTTTTGTCAGGAAGGTTGATGAAATTGGCCTGCCTGCCAAGCTCTTTCCTGAGCCCTTCGATTAGGGGAGTCTCTTCCCCGCTGATGAAGGCGATATTTGCCTTTGTATCCGTGAAATCGTTCCCCGTGTTATTTTGCCTTGAGGAAGAAAGGGTCACGACTATCGAAACGCTGAGGTATATAAAGATATAAATCAGCATGACCGGGATATTCTTTTTTATGATTTTCAAACACAGCTTATAGACTTGCATATTTCCTCCTCCTTATGAACAGGTAGGTCAATGCGCAGAAAAGAACGGTAATGCATGACAGCGCTCCGATATTGAGAGCATACCTGTTAAGGTTGTCAAAGTAGTACAGGCAGTAAAAGGCGTCGGACAGCAAATTGACAGGATTGGTCCAGTAGAGGAATGGCAGGTTTTTGCTTAGTATTATATATTTCATGTCTATATACATCATGCCCGCAAGGCAGGAGCCAATCATTGTCACGCCGATAAGGATACCGACTTTTATGCCTTCCGATTTTTTGACCACCGCGCTGACGAAAGCGCCGAAGAACACTCCCGTAATGGAACCTATGACTGTCGTCAGCAGCACGTAGCCGGCCCTTGGCCCGAAGTCAATGTTCAGGACATAACGGATAAATGCCAGCAGGATCATCATCTCGGACAGATGGATCAGCAATGCCGCGCACGTGCTGGATAAGAATGCTTTCAGCTTATGGACCGGGGCAATATTTATCCTCGCGGCCAGAGGAGTAATGTCAGCCTGTATGTCGGTGGCTTCGCGCATCCCGAAGAAACTGCCGTACATGCATGCCATTGCGATCAGGGTGTAGAAATAATAGACCAGGTTATCAGGTTTTCCGCCTGCGGCGGGCGCTTCCTTTACATAATTCTTCCTGTTCCCAAGGCTATCAAAGACTTCCTGGTATATCCGGGGATCGTTTTCAAGCACTTTTTCCACCGCTCTGAAAGTCTGGGTGTAATTATCAAGGAAACTTTTGATAATGCTCTGGTATATGCCCGATTCATTTACGATAAGCTGGGGCGGGTCACCGGCGATTATATAGCCTTTTATTTTGCCATCGTCGAGGAGCTTTCTGGCTTCTTCCCCGGTTGCCAGTGTGAGGTTGAACAACCTGTCATCGCCCCTTGAGGCTTCCTCAAGGGCCGTTCTGAAAAACTGATTCTCCTGATACCAGGAGTCGTTCACCACGGCTACGTCTATTTCCTGGAACGCCTCTCCTTTCCCGACGTTTGACAATGACATATAGAAAAACAGGGCCAGGGCGAGAGGGAACATAAAAGTCCAGAACATTGTCTCCCTGTCCCGAAGAAGGCATCTGAGCCTGTTTGCGAATATATGAACGAACATGGCCTGCACCTCTCAATCCCTTAATTCCTTGCCCGTGATCTCAAGGAAAACATCGTTAAGCGTGGGAAGCTCGGAGTATATCTTCCCGAACTGGATATTTTCCTTCTTGATGAATTCAAGGACATTTTCGAGATTATTCTTTCCCTTGCTCGATTTGATTACGATGAGCGGCTCGTTATACTCGACCGAGACGATGTTCGGAAGCTCCCTCAGCCTTGCGAGCTGTTGCTCCGAAACATCGTAGGATTCCACGGTAATCTTTTCGCCAAGCGAGATCATCGCTTTCAGTTCTTCCTTGGTTCCCGTGGCTATTGCCTTGCCCTTGTCGATGATCATGATGCGGCTGCAGATCTGCTCCACTTCCTCCATGTAATGGGAAGTGTATATGACAGTGGCGCCATTGCTGTTAAGTTCTTTAATTCCTTCAAGGATCCTGTTGCGGCTCTGGGGATCGACGGCCACCGTGGGTTCGTCCAGTATTATCAGCTTTGGCTTATGGGCGATGCCGCATGCTATGTTCAGCCTTCTCAGAAGGCCGCCGCTTAGTTTTTTGGGGCGGAAATTCCTGTATTCGCCCAGGTCCACGAACTCTATGGCCTCTTCGACGTATTTTTTCTTAAGAGCCTTGTCTTTTATGTAAAGCCCGCAGAAATAGTCGATATTCTCGTAAACGGTCAGCTCGTTGTAGACAGCCACGTTCTGCATGACTATCCCGATATCCTGCTTAATATGGTAGGATTCCGGGGTCATGGGTTCGCCGAACACTTCGATCTCGCCCTTGTCATACTTAAGCAGCGCAAGGATACAGTTGATCGCGGTGGTCTTGCCCGAGCCGTTGGGGCCCAAAAGACCGAATATCTCTCCTTCTTTTATGGAAAATGAAAGATGGTCCAGCGCTATAAGATCGCCGTATCGTTTTACCAGGTTGCTTACTTTAACCACCATATGAAAACCTCCGCTATTTTTCCTACGTTTATGATACCTGCTGTACGACCGGCTTATTAGTGTAATGAATCACAACCTCACCATGACAAATGTCACAAAATGAATGAGAATGAGTATTGGGGACGGAGGTTTTTGCTCATTTTGAGTATAGGGGACAGGTGATCGGGATGTTGTAAACCCTGGATCGTATATGTTATTGTATGATTACAGTCTGTACCGACAAACGACAGATAAGAATGCGATTTCTATGAACGGCACGGCTTTGGGCTTGTTGAGGTTAAAGCATTTTCAGTGATTGATATACAGCGTTGTACAAATATACCATGCCCTACTTAAAGGGAATCTGGCCATGGCAGGGAGATTATTATTGCAAAAATACGCCGGTTTGATCGATAAGCTGATCCTGTTCATATGCTGCCTGACCGTATGTTTTATCCAGCAGGAACTGGAGGTCCATGCCGCGTCAGTGCTTATCAGCTTCATAATTGGCTGCCTTCTGAGCTATTTCGACGACTGCGTGACAAAAACATTCCTTACGGTTGGATTTGCCGTCCTCTCGATTTTCTTTGAAGAGTTCGTGTTTTTCCTTCCGCTGATTTCGTTCGATATGCTTTTCCACAGGTTCCAGGCCTGGAATCTGCTTGCCGTTGTGCCAACAATCAGTTTTTTTATTGGAAAGAGCGTCATTTTGCCTGCGATAGTCTGCATAATGATCGTTTTATCAGTATTGTTAAGGATCAGGACTGAGACGGCGCGGAAAATGGAAAGCATGTACAGGGAGCTGAGCGATAACGCAAGGGAAATGTCCATTCAACTGGAAAAACAGGACAATGACTTGACCCTTGCCGCGCTGAACGAACGAAACCGTATAGCAAGGGAGATCCACGACAACGTTGGTCACCTGCTGTCCAGCGCCATTCTTCAGGCCGGGGCGCTGAAGACCCTGAACAGGGACGACAGGCTGAACTACAATATACAATCCCTGCACGAAACGCTTACCCAGGCCATGAACAATATAAGAAAAAGCGTCCATGAGCTGTATGACGAATCGATCGACCTGGACGCGAGACTCAGGGAGATCATCAGTAAATTTACTTTCTGTGATGTGGTTTATAATTATAACATTGACGGCAATCCGGGCAAGAAGATCAAGTATGCTTTCATATCAATCCTGCAGGAAGCCCTGACCAACGTAATGAACCACTCGGACGCAACCGAAGTGAAAGTAGCGCTTAATGAGCATCCTGCCATGTACCAGCTGATAGTCAAGGACAACGGTAAAGTGAAAAAATTCGATCCCAACGACGGCCTTGGCATCAGGAGCATGATCGAAAGGGTCCGCTCACTGAACGGCAACATAAACATATCGACTGACAATGGCTTTGAGATATTCATTTCCATACCCAGGGAGGGTAATGAAAGATGAGAGTCCTGATTATCGACGATGACAGGCTGGTGGTGGAATCCCTGAAGACCATACTGGAAGCGGACGGCAGCATAGAAGTCGCGGGCACAGGATACTGCGCCGATGAAGCTGTCGAACTGTACGACGCTTTAAAGCCTGATATCCTGCTTATGGATATCAGGATGAAAGGGAAGACCGGCATTGACGCTGCTAAAGCCATAATTGAGAAGGACAGTTCGGCCAGGATACTTTTCCTGACTACTTTCTCTGATGATGAATATATCGCCCAGGCTTTCATGATCGGGGCTAAAGGCTATATCATTAAGCAGGACTTCGAGAGCATAAACCCGGCGCTCAAGGCGGTGTTCTCGGGCCAGAGGGTATTCGGCGACGAGATCATGGAGAGGATACCCGCACTTATAAGCGCCGGCGGGAAAAGAACGAAAAAGCCTGATCATAATCTGACCGAAAAGGAACTGGAGATAGTCGGGCATGTGGCCAATGGCCTTTCCAACAGGGAAATCGCAGAAAAAATGTTCCTTGGGGAGGGCACGGTCAGGAACTATATCAGCACAATCCTCGACAAGCTGGACCTGCGTGACAGGACCCAACTGGCCATATACTATTACAAGCACCTTGTATGATACTTAAGAGAGACCTGTCCCCCTCACTCAAAATGAGTAAAAGTACCCGTCCCCGATACTCAAAATGAGTGAAGGTACCCGTCCCCGATACTCCTCAAAATGAGTGAAGGTACCCGTCCCCGATACTCATTTTATTTCCCGGAGGTTGGGAAGGAAATAATAATTGGGCTCCTCCTCTCATATAATCATAGTGTTCTGTTTTACCAATGAAAAAATACGGGAGGAACACAGGAGCAAATGGAAAACGTATCTGTACTCAAGTCGGAAAGAAAACCACTTAAAAGCCTTATTTTCAGTATATCCAACATTGGCATCCCCCGCCTTGTATCATTTGCGTTTTGCCTTGTTTTTACAAGGGCTAACCTGCTTGGCGTAATAAGGCCTTTTGCCGCTGCGTTCTATACTGCGGCCTGGTACAGCGGCATCTCGAAAGTATTCGCGATCATTTCGATTACCATTGGGAACCTGCTTTTTTCAAACATCTATGAAACTATCAGGCAGACCCTGTCCCTTGTTTTGTTCGAACTGTTGTCCAACCTCGTGTTCAAAACCGGGACCAGGAACGAGACCGCGTTTTCAAGGTCCGTCCTTTCCGGCGCAATCATCGGGTTCACGGGGATTCTTAGGGGAGCCGTACAGGGTTTCCATATTTATGACCTAATCGCATCGGTCCTGTGCGGGACACTGGTATTTTCCTTTTCGATAGTCCTTTCACATTCGGCTGAAATGTTTGAGGATACAAATCCAAGATTCATAATTGACGGCAAGGCCTTTTTTTCCAGGACCGTCCTTGTCAGCGTCGCCATCATCAGCCTTGAGGGGGTTATGCTGGGAAGCTGCGAACTGGGAACTGTCCTGGCAGGACTGGCAATCCTGATTATCGCCAGGCGAAGGGGAAGCGGCGCGGGCGCATTGGCGGGCACCGCGCTGGGCATGGTGATCGCCCTTTTCAATTTGCCGGCTTCACTGCAGGTTCCAGGGATGTTCGCGCTGGCCGGGGCGATGGCGGGACTTCCGGTAAAAAACCGGGTTGTAAGCTCCCTGCTGTGGACACTGACCGTCATATTCTTTTCCGGGCTTTCGGTCCTGGACGGAAAGCTGATAATCAAGTATTATGAGGCTTTGGCGGCAGGAATCATGTTTTTACTCATACCCGGGCAAGCCCTGGGATTTTTGAGCGACCAGCTGGCCGGTATAAAACTCAGGATCGGGAGCCGGGAAGTTTATGACACAGACAGGACCCATGAAGCCGCGGACAGGCTCTATGTCCTGAGCAAGGCCCTGGCACGGGTAGCCAGGAGCATCGAGGAGACGGCGGAAAACGACCGGGAGGACGATTATCCCATCACCCAGTGGATAATAGAGGCCATTGCCGAAAAGGTCTGCAATCGGTGCAGCATGTGCGAAAGATGCTGGAACACGCATTTTTATAAAACATATAAGCTTGTTGAAGATACCATTTCAAACCCCAAAACCGATGAAACAGGGCAGCCCGAAGTTCCGGGCTGGTTCAGGAGCCTGTGCACGAAACAGGACAAGTTCTTTGATGCCCTTGAAACGGCTTTTTCGGTATACAAAACCGACAGGTTCTGGAGGCAGAAACTTGGCGAGAGCCGCATGCTGCTCGGCAGGCAGGCAGCGATTGTCTCGGGTGGAATCATGGCGTTTGCCCGAAGCCTCAACGGAAGCACGGGCCGGGACACCGAGATCGAAGAAAAGCTGCTTTGCGCAGCCCAGAGCAGGAACCTGCCGGTATCAGGGTTCAGGTATTATCCGGGAGACGGGGATAAACCCTGCCTTGAAGTTATATTCGAGGCTAAGAACAAGCTAAGCGCCAACGACCTTGACGAGTTCGTGCGGGAAAATGTCCAGAAAAACTTTATCCGCATAGGCGAGAGCAGGCGGGACCTGATGGGGTATTCGGTGGTACGCTACATGAAAAAACCGAAATATAAAACCATTACCGGCATAGCCCGGGCAAGCAGGGATAACCAGGGCGTATCGGGTGACAATTTCGCATTCTTCATCACCAGCCAGGGTTTCCATGTAAGCGCCGTCAGCGACGGTTCGGGGAGCGGCAGGAGAGCTGAAAGATTCAGCCGCGCCGCCATCCAGATGCTTGAAAACATGCTTGAAGACGGGATAGACGTAAACCTGGCCATCAGGTTCCTGAACCTGTACCTGAATCTCCGCGGTGAAAATGACAGGCTGGCCACGGCGGACATATGCGCCATCGACCTGTCGAGCGGAGCGACATCATTTTACAAGTACGGCGCATCTCCTTCGTTTATAAAAACCCGGCAGGGGACCCATAAAATAAACTCGGAGAGTACAGACCCGGACAATGTCATCCCGGCCCATTACAGCCCGGCGGATCTTTCGGCCGGCGACCTGGTGATCATGCTTTCCGACGGTGTTTTGGAGGCGTTTTCGAGGGACGGGGAAATCATGGACCTGCAAAACTGCATAGACGGACTCGATTCGTCCAATACACAGCAGATAGCCGACAGCATACTGCAGGAAGCCCTGGCCCGCAGCGGCGAAAAACATGACGATATGACCGTGCTTGTAACTAAACTGTGGTAGCCGACAGGAACATGTCGGCGACTTTAAAGACGTCTCCCGCCCCCATGGTAATTACCAGGTCCCCCGGGGCGGCATTTTCATGGAGGTATTTCACGATATCGCTAAAATCCGATATATAAACGGCATTCCCGGTGTTCGTGTTGATTCTTTCGGTAAGCGTACGGGAGTGTATAAGACCCGTATCCTTTTCCCGTGCGGCATAAATATCGGTGACGATGACCGTGTCAGCAAGGGCGAATGCCATTGAAAAATCGTCCAGGAGCTCATGGGTACGGGAATAGGTGTGAGGCTGGAAAACGCATATGAGACGACTGGAGGTAAGTACCCTCGCGGCTTTCAGGCTTGCCTGGATCTCGGTGGGATGATGGGCATAGTCGTCCATTACCGTGATATTGTTTATTTTGCCCTTGTGTTCAAGGCGCCTGCAGGCTCCCCTGAAGCTTTCGATACCTTTGATTATCGCTGCTTTGGGGACTCCCAGCCCGTGGCATGCCGCAATGGCTGCAAGGGCATTGGAGACATTGTGCATCCCGGGGACTGAAAGCCTTATTTCCGCCCATACGGCCTTTTTATACATAACCAAAAGCTCGGCAAAGCCATCCTTTATGGTGACGTTCTCACAGGTCCAGTCAGCATCGGGAGAATTGACTCCGAAGGTTATGACCGGGCGGGTGAGAACTTTGCAGATACTTTTCGTGTGCGGATCGTCGATGTTCAGAACAACCAGCCCCGGAGTCCTCACATTCGCGATGAATGACGCAAAGGAGCTTTTTATTTCTTCTATATCCCTGAAGAAGTCCAGGTGGTCGGCTTCTATATTAAGAACCACTGCGAGGGAAGGCCTGAAATGCAGAAAACTGTTCTTGTATTCGCAGGCTTCGGCTATGAAGTACGAACTTGAACCAATCCGTGTATTGCCTCCGATCAGGTTCAAAATGCCTCCCACATGTATGGTTGGGTCAAGGCCTGCTTCGAGGAGTATCGAGGCTATCATGGAAGTAGTCGTGGTTTTTCCGTGGGTTCCGGATACAGCGATGCAGTTTTCGTACTGGTCCATGATAGCGCCTAAAAGCTCCGACCTGTCAATCACGGGTATATTGCGCTTTCTTGCCTCGGTAAGCTCGGGATTGTCCTGTTCCACCGCTGCAGTGTATACCACCAGGTCCTGCCCTGAAATGTTATCAGCGCTGTGACCAATGCTTATGACCGCTCCCATGGCGCGCAGCCTTTTTGTTATCTCGGTCTCATTGAGGTCAGACCCGGTGATCTTTACATTCCTGTTCATCAGTATCTCGGCCAGCCCGCTCATGCTGATGCCGCCGATCCCGATCATATGGACCGTCATGCCGTCATTTTTAAATTCGATATTTTGATTATCCATCAGGTACTCCAGCCATCAGTATTCAGATTATAATTCAGATAGAATTATATATCATATACAAGCAATAACGCAATTCGGTTGTCTTATATATGTGTCTGCCCCCGGAAGCCCCGGAACAGGGACCTCCCCTGAAGAATTTTACCAAAAAATTTATTTTTATTCCTGCGGGGGCAAAGCGGGGCAATAATCCCTGGAAAGACGCTTAAAAAGTGCATTTGAAAATTATTGCATATATTTGCTATGGAAAATATTAAAAATTATTTTTAAAAAAGAAGGAATTTTGGAATTTTTGGCGAATTTATAATATAAAAATACATACTACATTGTTATATCGGAAGGTGGGCTGCTAAGATGGAGATTACAGACATTAGGATTCGCAAGGTTGAAGCAGAAGGAAAAATGAAAGCTGTGGTGTCTGTCACTTTTGACAATGAATTTGTTGTTCATGACATCAAAATAATCGAAAGTCAGGGCGGATTGTTCATTGCAATGCCAAGCCGCAAGACACCGGCAGGGGAGTTCAGAGACATCGCACATCCTATCAATGCTGAAGCCAGAGGCAAAATCCAGAATGCAATATTGGAGAAATACCAGACCATGCTGGCTGAAGAAGAGGCCGCTGGAACAACCAATAACGAATAATTATTTTCAATGAAAACCTATGAGATTAGGCACTTCCTTATCAAGAAGTGCCTGCTTTGTTTTATATAAATATATAAAATGTCAATTGAATTGCAAAAGTAAAAATGAGAAAATGGGGTATGTAATACGGTGTATCCGGGAGGTCGATCTGACATATGACCAATCTTTCGGCTTTGATTTTTGCTCTTGATGAAGGGGCCGGGATGAGATCGTCTGAAAGTAAATATACCCACAGGATATGCGGACAGGCTACCATTTCCTATGCGGCAGAATCCGCTGTTGAAGCCGGGGCCGTGATAATAACCGTTTTATCCGGCCAGGGAAGCGACAGGATTAAGGAGATACTTCCCGAGCATACTGTTTTACAGACCGGCAAATCTACCATATGGGATTCCATATGGCAGGAGAGACACCTTTTGGACGGCATGGACGGAACGCTTCTTGTTTTACCCGCCGATTACCCCGCTATATCGGGAGAGACACTGGCAGAAGCATACAGGTATCATACCGGTAACAACAACCAGTTAACCGTGCTGACCAACCATAAAGGCGACCCTTCAAGCATTTGCTTTTTCAAGATCGATTCTCTCAGGAAAGTGATTGAGGCAGCAAAAAGCGAAGCCGGTGAAGACCCGGTAACTTTAAGCGATATCCTGGGTACAATCAAAGAAGCGGACATGAGAATGGGCGGGTATTCCCTGTCGGATGGCGAAGAACTTTTGAGGGTCGACGACAGGATCGGCCTTGATAAAGCGGAGCGGGTCATCCTTGGAAGGATAATAAGAAAGCATATGGAAAACGGCGTTACCTTCCATTTGCCCGAAACATGTTATATACACGCCAGGGTAAAAATCGGCAGGGATACCGTGATAATGCCGGGCACCATCCTTGAAGGGAATACCGTAATCGGAGAGAGATGCGTTATTGGGCCTTATTCCCGCATAGAGGACAGTATCGTGGGCAATGATGTGAGTTTCATGAATTCTGTCATGACCCAGTCGCAAATAGGCGATAATACTAAGGTGGGGCCATTCGCATATATACGGCCGGGCTCAAGGATCGGCAGCAATATCAAGATAGGCGATTTTGTTGAGATAAAGAACTCGGTAATAGGCGACAATACAAAGGTGCCGCACCTTTCCTACGTAGGTGACGCCGATATCGGAAAGGGAGTTAATATAGGCTGCGGAGCCATCGTCGTTAACTATGACGGGAAAGTCAAGCACAGGACTGTTGTCGGCGACCATGCTTTCGTGGGCTGCAACGTCAACCTTGTTTCCCCGGTGGTAGTGAAGGATAACGCTTATATAGCCGCAGGTTCGACTATTACCGAAGAAGTGCCCGAATACGCGCTGGCCATTGCCAGGAGCAGGCAGACTATAATAAATGATTGGGTAAAGAGAAAAGGATTGGATAAAAAATGATTTCATTATATCTGGAGGGTGTTTTGCCTTATGAATCTTCATGGTAAGGACATAAAGATTTTTGCCGGCAATTCCAACAGGGCGCTGGCAGAAGAAATTGCCCAAAAGGTCGGGTTGCCACTGGGGGCGTCTGTTGTATCAAAATTTTCCGACGGTGAGATTGCTATAAGCATAAACGAAGTCGTGCGCGGTTCTGATGTGTTTATTGTGCAATCCACATGTTCTCCCGTAAATGATAATCTTGTTGAACTGCTCATACTTATCGATGCTCTAAAGAGGGCATCGGCAGGCCGCATCACAGCTGTTATGCCATATTTCGGATACGCGCGTCAGGACAGGAAGGCTAAAGCGAGAGACCCGATTTCAGCCAAGCTGGTTGCCAACCTTATCACCGTAGCAGGAGCGGACAGGGTCCTTACCATGGATCTGCATGCGCCCCAGCTCCAGGGGTTCTTCGATATTCCCGTTGACCACCTGTTGGGCACACCGATTTTAGCCCAGTATTTTTATAAGAAATTCAAGGGGGAAACCGATGATGTCGTGGTAGTATCACCCGATATCGGAAGCGTGGGAAGGTCGAGAAAATTCGCGGAGAAAATTGACGTTCCCCTTGCGATAATAGACAAAAGAAGGCCGAAGGCCAATGTCTGCGAGATAATGAATATTATTGGCGACGTTAAGGACAAGCGTGTCATCCTGGTCGATGACCTGATTGATACCGCCGGTACGGTAGTAAACGCGGCCAATGCGCTGAAAGACATGGGGGCCACTGAGATATATGCCTGCTGTACCCATGGCGTGCTGTCAGGCCCGGCCATCGACAGGATACGCACCTCGGCCATAAAGGAACTGGTGACCCTTAACACAATCCCGCTGCCGAACGAAAAGAGAATCAGCAAGATCACGGTTCTTTCGGTCGCGGACGTATTTGCCGAAGCCATCGAAAGGATCTACGGCGACATGTCCATATCGTCGCTGTTTACACAGCAATAGACAAGGACAAGACAGTTTACCCAACAAAGCTTAATTGACGAGGTAACTATGTTCGTATTGGCAGGTTTGGGCAATATGGGCCCGCAATATGAGAGAACCCGGCATAACGTCGGGTTTGATACAATTGATTTCCTCGCTGTGAAATACAGGATAACCAATTTCAAACACAAGCACAAGTCGCTCATTGCCGATGGTGTCATACAGGGTCAGAGAACCATGCTGGTCAAGCCCCAGACATATATGAACAACAGCGGCGAGGCGATAAGGGAGATCCTGGATTATTACAAGATACCCCCGGAACAGCTTATCGTCATATACGACGATGCCGACATCGACGTGGGGAAACTCAGGATCAGGGCAAAGGGCAGCGCCGGGACCCACAACGGCATGCGTTCCATACTGAGCCATATAAAAACCGAGGACTTTCCCAGGATCCGCATAGGTATCGGGAAAGCCCCTGAAAAAATGGATATGGCTGATTTTGTACTTAGCCGTTTCACAGAGGAAGAGAGAGAACTCATCAACCACACGATAGAAAGGGCTGCGCTGGCAGCTGTCACCATCATCTGCGCGTCGGTGGATGCCGCCATGAGCAGATACAACGGCTAATAAATAAGTTGATAATTGCAGCTCACCCCTGGTGCTGAGCGTCAGCAAGGCACTTAGGGTGAGCTGTAATGCCCAAAGACCGTCCCCAGTGACAACAAGCTGCCAAAAGAACCGTCTCCTAAGACGCGTTGTAGATGCGGTAAACGCCGCGGCCGGCCTGTTTTGCTGAATACATTGCCGCATCGGCCATCTTCTTCAGGCTGAACAGGTCGGTAGAATGATCGGGATAAAAGGCAATACCTGCGCTGACAAGGACAGGGAGCATGATATGCCCTATCTTCCGCGGCTGCGCAAGGGTCTCAAGCAGCTTGTCGAGCGCCGCCGAGGCTTCTTCCCTGCCGGCGTTCGGAATAAAGACAAGGAATTCGTCGCCGGATATTCTTATTTTCAGCGATTCCCTCGGCATCACCTTTATCAGGTCCTTTGCGAAGGATTTGAGTAGATCGTCGCCGCAGTCATGGCCATATGTATCATTAATGGTTTTAAGGTTATCGATGTCAATGAATACCAGGGCGCCCTTGTTGCCATGTGCCGACAGTGACTGGGCTATCCGGTCGGGGAACGCCCTGCTGCTCAGGCATCCCGTCAGGGGATCCCGCTCGATTTCAACGCGCAGACGCTCATTGTCCTTCTTAAGATTGTAAAGCATAAGCTGCGCTTTTATGAACACCTGCTGCTTCCGGAGATTATCTTCCTCCAGCTTTATGGTTATATCCTTGTAAGTAGTAAGGGCATCGACCAGCATGGCCATGTTGCCTGTGTACTGGCATACCTCTGCCATGGCCAGGGCAGCGTTTCTCTTAACGGCCGGGTAATCGAGCTTCAAAGCGTAATTGTAGGCTTCAGAAATAACCCGGTATGCTTCATCATAATTTTTGACGGCACAATACAGCTTGCTGAGGTCTATGCGTATCTGTACCTGGTAGTAATCGTTGGATAATTCCTCCGCAAGCGACAATGCTTTCAGCATCAGTTCACTTGCTTCTTCGATCTTGTTCTGGCTCAGGCGTATTTCACCAAGAGTATAATAGCTTTCGCATACGATCTGGGTTCTTCCCTGCCCTGCAGCCTCATCGAGGGCCTTTTGCGCGTACTTCTCAGCCTCTTCCACCCTGTTCATGCGGTACAGCGTATAGGCCATGTTACGGTAAACGAAGGACCTGGGAAAAACGTTCTGATCCTTGTCTACCTTTTCCATAAGGACATTCAGGCAGCTGAGGGCGGTTTCATAATCGCCAAGCTCGGTCATTATACTGCACATGTTGTTGTAAATCTGGCATTCCAGATTGACACAGCCGTTGGACTTGGCTAACTCAAGGGCTTCAAGAAAATATTCAAGGCTTTTTGAGATTACCCCCATCTTGTAATAGGCTATACCGAACAGATTGGAGACCTTTGCCATCCTTGCGGTATCGTTCATGCTGTTGGCTATTGAATAGCAGGTGTTCAGATGCTCTATGGCTTTTTCGTTTTTCCTGAGCGTCACCAATGCCCGCGCAATACGAATAAGACTTTCGTATATGCAGGTGTCGCAATGAATGGATTTTGACAATTCCAACGCTTTTTGCGCAAGTTCCAGATCCCTGCCCGTGCCAAGGTCCGCTTCACGGTCGCAGGCATTGAGCAGGTTGTCGACACTTGCTCTAAGATTATCCATGATAATCACCAGCATAAAGGATTTTGGCAAACACGTATCTTTTGTAGATTTTCCGCCAATACATAGAACTGGGGTGTCGGACTTCAAGCGGATGTTTGACTTTGGAAATTATAATATATAATAGCACGACCTAATAATAAAATAAAGTATAAAAAATGCAAGAATTTTCACAGGGAACCATGATGTTTCCGGAAAGCGTGAAAGCAACTTGATTGATTTTTAAAACCGTATACAGTATAATGGGTATAATAATTTTACGGCCGCATCAATTCTGTATTTTGTATACAAATCGATTACGCTGATTCTGGTATTGATGGAGGATTGATCATGATGGACAGGTTTGAAAAACTCGGACTAACATTTGACGACGTACTGCTGGTGCCTCGGTACTCGGAAGTGCTTCCAAGGGACGTTGACGTTTCGACATGCCTGACAAACGAAATAAAGCTCAATATCCCGCTTGTAAGCTCAGCGATGGATACCGTAACAGAAGCGAGGCTGGCGATAGCGATCGCCCGCGAAGGCGGCATCGGGATCATCCACAAAAACATGCCGATTGAACAGCAGGCAACTGAGGTAGACAGGGTAAAACGGTCCGAGCATGGGGTAATAGTGAATCCTTTCTCCCTTTCACCTGACCACAGCATAGAAGATGCGAATGAATTGATGGCAAAATACAGGATTTCTGGAGTGCCTATCACCGAGAACGGCCGTCTCGTAGGAATAATCACGAACAGGGATCTTCGTTTCCTTACAGATTACAGCCAGAGAATCGGCGATGTCATGACCAGGGAAAACCTTGTCACAGCGCCGGTCGGCACCACGCTTGCCGAAGCCAAGGAAATACTTCGCAGGCATAAGATCGAGAAACTTCCCCTTGTGGATGCGAACGGATACCTTAAAGGACTTATAACAATAAAGGATATAGAAAAAGCCATCCAGTACCCGAATTCGGCCAAGGATAAGAACGGAAGGCTCCTGGTAGGCGCAGCCGTGGGAGTGACGGCCGATATGATGGAAAGGGTGGAAGCGCTTGTAAAGGCCAACGTGGATGTCATAGCCATAGATTCGGCCCATGGCCATTCCAGGAACGTGATAAACGCCGTAAGACAAATAAAGGACGCATATCCCGACCTGCAGGTCATTGCGGGCAACGTTGCCACGGCCGAAGGGGTAAGGGCCCTGGCGGAAGCAGGAGCGGACGCAGTTAAAGTAGGAATTGGTCCAGGGTCCATATGCACCACCCGTGTGGTGGCGGGAATAGGCGTTCCCCAGATAACGGCCATCTACGACTGCGGCATCGAAGCAAGGAAATTTGGCATACACATAATCGGAGACGGCGGGATAAAATACAGCGGTGACATACCCAAGGCCATAGCCGCGGGCGCCAGCACGGTTATGATAGGAAACCTGTTTGCAGGAACCGAGGAGAGTCCCGGGGAGTCCGAGATATACCAGGGAAGAAGGTTCAAGGTTTACAGGGGTATGGGTTCGCTGGGCGCCATGAGCAAGGGAAGCAAGGACCGCTACTTCCAGGAAGGCACCACGAAGCTTGTGCCTGAAGGCGTGGAAGGACGCGTGCCATACAAAGGACCTCTTTCAGAAACGGTTTTCCAGCTTGTAGAAGGACTGAAGCACGCAATGGGATACTGCGGAACGAGAACCATAAAAGAGCTCCAGGAAAATACCAGCTTTATCCGCATAACCAGCGCGGGACTCAAGGAAAGCCATCCCCACGATATCTATATAACCAAGGAAGCGCCGAATTACAGCGTACAGGTATAAGCCTGTCATTTTGCTGTTATCATTATGGGATCAACTCAATATTATTTAGCAGGAACAAAGCCCGGGGATCCATAATGAATATAGGTCTTCTTCTGCCTGCCAGGAAAAAGAGATGGGAATCCGCTTCGCTCAAATTCTGTTCCATCAATATCACGGATGGCATCGACCTGATAGTCTGTTATATATCCTGCCCGGAAGCAGGTTCCTTATTCCGTGCCGGAGCTGTAAAACGGCTCAGGGCCAGGCTTGACAGGATACTGGAAGAAGGAAACGTCTGGCCCGTACTTGAGCACCCGGACCTGGGCGGATTTTACCAGGCCGGTGACAGCAGTTACGACAGCATCACGCAGAAAGTCGCCATTTCCCGCGCCGATGAAGTCGTCGGCAGCATCAGGGGGCTGGGGAACCTGGCCAGCCAGGAGATCCTGGTGACAGGCCGGCCGGCGTATCTTGAACAAGCCATCGAGAAATTTATAACAAAAGTGAAGACCCTGAATATACTTATACCGGAAGGGGAAAGCGAGCCCGCCGAAGCTGAAAAGGCTTTCGCTGAAACGGGGATACCAGTCCATATAACCACCGATTTCGATATAGTGCGCCGTGTAAGGCTATGGCTCAGGTATCCCGGCGACCACGAAAGCTTCGATGAGCTGCCCGGAAAATTTACCGGAACGATAGTCGATTTCGGCTCCATGAAGCTGATAGATACAAAATTAAGAAAAATATACAGCATTAACATAGAATTTTCAGACAGAATCAAGAGAAGAATAGGACAGCAAATATTAAATTCGCTGGAGAAAGGAGTACTGGAAAGTTTTATAGTCGCCGCATGCGCGGAAGCCTGGAACATCATGGTCCCTGAGGCCTCTTCGATGCTTGGTATCAGGCTTTCTTTTAAATCTTGACATACCAGGTACCCTGAACTATAATTTATCGTAATGCATAGAAACTATATCAGAATAGCACGGTGTCGCGCCTTATCGGGGGCGGCGCGGTACTGAAAAGGGGAGAAAAAAATGAGCAAAAAGGAAGTCCTTCTTACCTATGAAGGTCTTAAAAAACTCGAAGAGGAACTTGAATTCCTCAAGGGTGAGAGAAGAAAAGAGATAGCAGAAAGAATCAAACAGGCACTTGCCTTCGGAGATATTTCAGAGAACTCGGAATATGATGAGGCTAAAAATGAGCAGGCACAGAATGAAAGCAGAATAATGCAGCTGGAGGCGATGCTGAAGAACGCCACGATCATCGACGAGGACGAGGTGGACACAAAGGTAGTAAATCTTGGAGCAAAGGTGAAAATACGGGATATCAAGACGAAGGAGGAGTTCGACTACCAGATAGTCGGGTCCACCGAGGCCGATCCGGCGTCCAGCAGGATCTCCAACGAATCTCCCGTAGGCAGCGCCTTGCTGGGCCACAAGGTGGGAGACACCATTGATGTCGAAGTTCCCGGAGGCAAGATCAGGTATAAAATCGTAAATATCTATAAGTAATTGTTCTTTAATTGTTCTTGTTTGAATTTTTGATTTGGGGTATAATTATGTCTCGATAACAACAGTTTACATAAAATATGTAAGCTGTTTTCTTTTTATTGTTATGGGAGGTTAACATGCCAGATATTGCAGGAAACAACCAGGAACTTAACCAGGAGCTTAACCAGGAACTTGCTGACCTTAACGAGATTCTCAGGGTCAGGCGCGGCAAGCTTGCCGAACTCCAGAAATCGGGAAAGGATCCTTTTAAAATTGTAAAGTATGATGTTACCCACAGGTCAGGAGAAATAAAGGCCAATTTTGAAGCGTTTGAGAACATGAACGTATCCCTGGCCGGCAGGCTTATGAGCAAGCGTGGAATGGGGAAATCGACATTCTGCGATATCCAGGACAGGGACGGAAGGATCCAGATTTATGTCAGGATCAACGACATTGGCGAGGAAAATTACGAAGAGTTCAAAAAGCTTGATATAGGCGATATAATCGGGGTCACTGGCAAGGTGTTCAAGACCCGCATGGGAGAGATCTCGATCCATGTCGACAGCTATACCCTGCTTTCAAAATCCTTAAGGCCCCTGCCGGAAAAATTCCATGGCCTTAAGGATACAGACACCAGGTACCGCCAGCGCTACCTGGACCTTATTGTGAATCCCGATGTCAAAAACACCTTTATAACCAGGAGCCGGATAATAGCGGCAATC
>DUSJ01000207.1 GCA_012842645.1 Clostridiaceae bacterium
GGGATGCTCACTTCTATGGAGCTGTAATTGTATCCTTCCTCCCCCGGGACAAATATGTCTATGTCCGTGACGAAACCTGGATAAGACGAAAGCAGGCTTTGTCTTGGAATATCATTTTCGGTCAGCTCATCGGCCAGCCTGGCGTAATAGTTCTTGGGGAGATAGTCTTTCTCAATATTTACCTGGTACTGGCAGACCTGCTTCTCATCATATATATAGACCGTATTAATAGTCTGGTTGACATTGTCCTCGGGCACGATAACGATTGATTTGATACCTTCAAAACTCCTTGAATCTCCGGAACTGGTCTCTTCAAACCAACCGACGACATTTCCCGGCCAGTTTACTAAAAAATCGATCTTCAAACCTCTTGAAGCCGCAATCTCAGGCCACCGTTCTTTTGGAAGCACTGCATCAGCCTTTTTTTTCAGTATAACGGGCAGGTAATTATCCCTTATATCTTCCCAGATCTTGTTGTATCGTTCATCCATTTCATTGAGTTTCCAAAAGTTTTTCCCAATTGATACGATAACGGCCTCGGGCCTGAAATATCTTTCTTTCAGTATTTCTACGTCAATGGTCGGCAACTCTCCGTTGCTCGCGAAAATCTCGCTTAAAAAATTAAAAGGAAGCCCCTGGCTTTGTTTGCTCCAGTGGATTCCTATTTGAAACACGCTTAATAAGACCAAAAAAACGATGAGACCGGTCTTAAGTTTTTCATTTTTCTCTGTTGTCATTATGAGCTGCTCCTGGCCATATACGGAATATGGCTTACATATCAGTAAGCTTTAAACGGGTTGCTCGGCTTATCAAAAGTATCCCATGCTCGTACTGATTTTATCATGTCAGTTATCTCAAGGTTTTCATCCAGTACAAGGTTGTCTATATCATTCTTTTTAAAGGCAATGATCCTTATTTCATTAACCTTGCTGGAACTCGACAGGTACTTGAGGTCAACGGTCGTCTTTAAGAAATATGTCTCCTGCGTAAGGTTAGTCCCTCTTTTAACATCCACAAGGGGAACATATTTGCCATCAACCTTGATGTACATAAGCATGATAACGGGATTCTTATAATCCACTTCCAGGGCGAAAACTTCAAACAGGTAGCGCAAATGATGGGGATATATATGAACTCCTATTTCCCCGGTCTTCTCGTCCCTGGCAAACGATACAATCTTCTTCGCTGATGTTGCTTCACCAAAGAATATATCTCCATATTTCAATTCCAATTCGGCAACATTTATTTCTGGTTCGGCTTCTGCCTCATCAGCTTTGTCTTCTGTAAAACCAGTCTCAGGAGTAGCTGAATCCGTACCTGCTGCCATCGCCGTCACTGTCGTCAGAAACATGACGAACACCAGGACCAGCAAGAAGACAATTTTTTTCATAGCAATTCCTCCAGAATAACCATGGTTTTACATGGTTAAAAAAATAGGCAGATGTCACCTATATACATTACCAGTATACATGAAAATGTATTACAAATCCATTACGCCGCTTTTAAAATGAAATTACCGGCTTACAGCGCCTTTTTCTGACGGTTTTGGACAGGAAGCTTTATAAATACGCTGGTCCCTTTTCCCAGTTTGCTCTTGACTGTGATGTCACCGCCATGCATAACCGCTATTTCCTTGGCAATGGAAAGCCCCAGGCCAGTTCCTCCCATTTGTCTCGACCTTGCCTTGTCGACCCTGAAAAAACGCTCAAATATCCTGTTCAGGTCTGACTCGGGTATGCCTATTCCGTTATCTGACACGTTAATTATGACCATATCCCTTTCGCAATAAACGTGGACCCATATCTCCCCTTTTTCGGGAGTGTATTTTATGGCATTGCCAATGATGTTCACTATGAGCTGGTCGATCCTGTACCTGTCAACGCTGATTATAGGAATATTGGGTCTGATCTTGAGCTTGAGGGATTGCTTCTTGGCTTCAGCCTCCCGTCTCATCCTGTTGACGCAGGCCGCCACAAGATCGCCTATGGAAGTGTCTTCAAGGTTAAGCTTTATACCGCCGTCATGCTGCGACAGGGTCAGCAGGTCCTTGACAAGACGTGTCATCCTGTCTGTTTCTTCGTTTATGACATGCAGGAATTGCTCGGCCGTCTGCATGTCAGAAAGGGCCCCGTCCAGCAATGTCTCGGTATAGCTTTTCACCGATGTCAGGGGTGTTCTGAGCTCGTGGGAAACATTCGCCACGAATTCCCTTCTCATTTTCTCCAGCTTCTGTTCCTCGGTTATATCCTGGATAACCGTGATGATACCGTCAACCTGTTCGTTTTCATCGGTAAACACGGCAAGCTGCACTTTAAAGAACCTGTCCCTGTACTGGACTTTCTGCGAAGGTTCGCAGTTATTTCTGTCATTGGTTACCTGTTCTATTGAAAGCTCTATGCCGAGAGTGCTCATGAACTCGTCAAAGGATACTATGTCGGACAATTTGTTATATAAAAGCCTTTTTGCCGCGGGATTAATGTGTATGACCTCGCCGTTGCGGTTATATGCGATAATCCCGTCATTCATGTAGTTGAGGATGGTTTCGAGCTTCTTCTTTTCGCTTGTTATTTCGGTCAGCATGCTTTTAAGACGCGAGGACATGAAATTGAAGGTCTTGGCAAGCCTGCCCAGCTCGTCGTCGGACCTGACCTCTATGGCCTGTCCGAATTCTCCGTCTGTGATTTTTTCTGCCTTGTGCATGATGTCATTGATTGGCAGCGTTATTGTAC
>DUSJ01000463.1 GCA_012842645.1 Clostridiaceae bacterium
TATAGAAAATGTAAGCAAAAAAAATGTCACAGATCTTCTCCGATTGATCTTTTCCGAGGGCAAAAGCAGCGCTGTGATACTGGGAGAGAGCCCTGTATCGCTCACAGCGCTTGAGTGCCTGCAATTCTGAGATAGGCCGGGTCTGGCACTTTTGTCTTACAATGCGGTAAAGCGGCGTGCCTGTATACGATTTAAGCGGAGCACGGATAGCCATATCTCCCTTTATTCACTGCGGACAATCGACAGATACACAACAGGACCGTGAACCTCATAATATGTATTATTGACGATAATAAGGGAGGTTTGGGGATGCAGAGGCGAAAATATGCTGTTGTCGGGGGCGATATGCGCAACATATACCTGGCCGAACTTCTAAAAAAAGATTATCAATATGTTGAAATATATGGCTTTGAAAAAAGCGGAAAACCCTGGGCAATCAAAAACTCTCCCCTTGAAATAATCCTGGGAGAAGCACAGGTGGTCGCCGGAGGGATTCCGCTGACCACCGACGACGGGTATCTTTGGGCTCCGTTGTCAGAGACAAGGACACCTATCGGGGATATTATTGAAAAAGTGCCGCAAAACTCACTGTTTGTAGCCGGGAAAATCAAACAGGACATAAGAGACCGGCTGGTTCAAAAAGGAGTTAAGTGCGTCGATATCCTTGACAGGGAAGAAATGGCTATACTTAACGCTGTCCCAACGGCCGAAGGAGCCATCAGCATACTTATAGGCGAAATGCCCACAACTCTTATGGACAGCAGGATACTAATTATAGGTTACGGCAGGATTGGGAAGATCCTGTCCAAAATGCTTCATGGGCTTGGATCCGAGGTATGGGTAGCCGCGAGGAATTATTCCGACCTGGCATGGATTGAAGCCCAGGATCTTAAGCCGGTGCCATTAAGCCAGCTGGCAAGATATGTGTCCGATATGGATGCCATCGTTAATACGGTACCGGCGCTGGTCTTGACAAAAGAGATACTGAAAAAGGCAAGAAACGGCTGTTTTCTCCTGGACCTGGCTTCCTCGCCCGGCGGTATCGATTTTAAAGCAGCCGAAGAGTTGGGATTCAGAGTCAAATGGGCCCTTGGCCTGCCGGGCAAAATGGCTCCCCTGACGGCAGGGAACATAATTCGACGGACTATTTATAACATCCTTGAGGAAGAGGAGGCATGATCCGATGGATATTAAAGGCAAGAAAATAGGTATAGCGGTCACAGGTTCGTTCTGCACCATCGGTGAAGCCATGACGGAATTTGAACGGCTGGCTTTCCTCGGAGCCGACATCACTCCGATCGTGTCGTTCAATGTGGCGACTATTGATACCCGATTTGGAAGGGCGGAGGATATACGAAGGCGCCTGGAGATGATTTCGGGGAAAAATTGCATCGATTCCATTGCCGGCGCCGAACCCATCGGCCCCGGAAGACTGCTCGATCTGCTCCTGGTGGCGCCCTGCACGGGAAATACACTGGGGAAGATAGCTAACGGAATTACCGACACTCCTGTGACCATGGCGGTAAAAGCCCACCTGAGGA
>DUSJ01000208.1 GCA_012842645.1 Clostridiaceae bacterium
GAGGCCCTTTCAAGGAAAGTATGGCTGAAGAGCGGAGGATACCTTGTATTCGATTATACTGAAGCGCTTACGGTCATAGACGTTAACAGCGGGAAGTACACCGGGAAGAAAGACTTTGAAGAAACTGCCTTCAGCATAAACATGGAGGCGGCAGAAGCCATAGCACGACAGGTAAGGCTGAGGAACCTGAGCGGCATCATAATAATCGACTTCATCGATATGAAGCATAAAGAGCACAGGGAGCAGGTTGTCCGGGCCCTGAAAAACCATGTCAAACCCGACAGGATCAAGACGGTGGTTTTAGGCATGACACAGCTCGGACTGGTGGAGATGACAAGGAAAAAGGTCAAAAACCCGCTCCATATGACAGTCAAAGACAGCCTTGCATCCTGGATTTCATTCTGAAGCAGGTGACCGAAGAACCCGCAGGCCGATTATTAATCATAAGGATTGGAGATAAACGCATGGTACTTGACAAAAACGGTCCGATACCCGTTTACAGCCAACTTAAAGCAATAATACAGAACAGGATACAAAGCGGGGAATATGCGGAGGGAGAACTGATACCCTCGGAAAGGGATCTGGCAAAGGATTTCGGCATAAGCAGGATGACGGTGCGCCAGGCTTTAAACCAGATGGTCGCCGAAGGCATGCTGGTCAGGGAAAGAGGCAAGGGAACCTTTGTATCCAGGCAAAAGCTCCAGCAGAGGAATATCAGCAGCTTTTCGGAGACTGTCCGGGCAAAGGGCATGGTCCCTTCCACCAAAGTGCTGTATTTCAAAAAAGAGCGGGCGGGCGAAGAGATGGCCGATATCCTTGGCATGTCGAAGGATGCGCAGGTCTATGCGTTTAAGCGGCTAAGATTCGCCGACGGGATACCTGTGGGGCTGGAACAGGTCTATATTCCTGTATACCTGTGTCCCGACCTGGAAAGCTACCAGCTTGAGGCATCGTTATACCAGATTTTAAGTGACAAGTATGGTTTGAAAATAGACTATATGGATAACATCATAGAGGCATCGGCTGCCACGGCCGAAGAGAGAAAGCTTCTCAATATCAGCTCTTCCGTACCGGTCCTGAGGATTACCGGGGTAAGCTACATATCAGGCGGGCGTAAGTTCTCATACGAGAAGGATATTTACAGGGGAGACCAGTACTCCTACAATGTCCGCATTTTCCTTCAAAAGTGATTACCGAAAAGTCAGAAATTGACTTGCCTTTTTTTCGTATAAATATTATATTGGTTATGGAGTGGTATAGACCACTTAAAGAGGAACATAAGGAGATGTAATCATGACTCATATGTGGCAGGAAATCCTGCAGGAGCCAAAAGTAATTGAAAGTTGCCTTTCACTGAATCAAAAAACCATCAGCGCCATCACAGCGCGTCTTGAAGAAAAACCTGTCAGCAATGTCATCATAGCCGCAAGAGGCACTTCCGATCACGCAGGCGTTTACGGAAAATACCTGATCGAGGTCAAAAAGGGAATTCCGGTAGCGCTGGCTGCCCCTTCGGTGTTTACTCTATACGGGAAAAACGTAAACATGGCCGACAGCCTGGTTATCGCCATTTCCCAGTCGGGACAGGCCGCCGATGCCCTTGAGGTCATCAAGTCTGCCAGGAAACAGGGCGCGGCTACTGTCGCGATAACGAATACCGAGGATTCGCCCCTGGCGATGATGGCCGAATTCCATCTCTTCTGCGGAGCGGGAAAAGAGCAAAGCGTGGCCGCGACAAAAACCTTCATGGCGCAAATCTATCTCCTGGCCCAGCTTGTTGCCGCATGGTGCGGGGATGAAGGCTTTAAAAAAGATCTTGCCCAAATCCCGTCGCTGTTGATAAAGACACTTGAATCGGCAGACCAGATCAAAAATGTGGTAAACTACTATCTTTTCATGGAAGAATGTTTCATCCTCGCAAGAGGGATGAATTATCCCATAGCCCTGGAGGCTGCCCTGAAGATACAGGAAACCAGTTATGTCCGTGCAAAAGGGTATGCGACTTCCGATTTCCACCACGGCCCGTTTGCCATGGTCGGCGAGAATATGCCGGTCATAGTATATGCGCCCAGGGGGGAAAGCCTTAAGGACAACAGGGAAATACTTGAGAAGCTAAGAAAGGCAGGCGCTGATATCCTTGTCGTTTCCAATGATCCTGAAACGCTTGCCATGGGGGACCGTTCGATCAGGATATGCGACGTGGAGAATGATCTTATCACTCCGTTTGTCAACGCCATGGTAGCCCAGATATTCGCATGCAATCTTTCAGTTCTGAAAGGACTTAATCCAGACGCTCCGAGAGGGTTGTCAAAAGTAACATATACCAGGTGACGGTGATTGATTATGAAAAAGCCATTTAACTTTGATTTGAAAATCAAGCCTGTTTGCGATCCTGATTTTTATCCTGCCGCGCTTTTCAACAGGGCATTCCTTGAAGCGGTTGAAAAGTCGGGGACAGGGGTGCCTGTGGCAATAGGCATAGAAAGGAACGACGGGCTGATCTCGGTCTTCAGAACGAAGGTGTTCCGCGAAAGCAGCCTGGACGCCGACAAGAACATACTTTATATCGAACGCCTGGTAAAGTCGCTTATGTGGATAAAGGGCGGCTTCAGGATAATTTTCGGAGGGCCCGGTTATCTGGGCGAATACCTGAAAAAAGCCTATGCCCCCGGCGGGCTGCGCGAGTTCGATGCCGGGTTCATGGCAAGAGTCTATGACAGGCCCTTCGAAGTGATCATCACCGATTATGACAAGGTCCCTGCCGAGAATGAAAAACCTGTGCCTGCAGGCGGCCATATGGACGGATGCAGGATCGGCTTCGATGCGGGCGGAAGCGACAGGAAGGTATCCGCCGTAATAGACGGAAAGGCCGTATACAGCGAGGAAGTAGTCTGGCATCCCAAGACAAACAGCGATCCTGATTACCACTACGAAGGGATCGTGACGGCATTCAAAACAGCCGCTTCCCATATGCCCAGGGTGGATGCCATAGGCGTAAGCTCGGCAGGAATTTATGTAAACAACGAAGTAAAGGTTGCGTCCCTTTTCCTGAAAGTTCCCAATGAACTGTTTAAGGAAAAGGTGAGAGATATCTATATCAGGGCTGCCAAAGAAATTGGAGACGTTCCCCTGGTGGTAGCCAACGACGGCGACGTGACAGCCCTGGCCGGAGCAATGGACCTGAACAGCGGCAACGTGCTCGGAATAGCCATGGGAACCAGCGAAGCGGGCGGATACGTGGATAAGGACGGATATATAACCGGCTGGCTCAACGAACTGGCTTTCGCGCCTGTCGATTACAATCCCGATTCCATGAGGGACGAATGGTCGGGAGACTATGGCTGCGGCGTCAAGTATTTTTCCCAGGACGCAGTGATCAAGCTGGCCCCGAGGGCAGGGATCGAGCTTGATGAAAACCTGATCCCCGCCGAGAAGCTCAAGGTAGTGCAGAATCTCAACGAGCAGGGAGACGAAAGGGCAGCAGGCATCTTCCGATCCATAGGCTGCTATCTTGGCTATACCCTGGCCCATTACGCAAGCTTCTATGACATAAAGCATGTGCTTGTCTTAGGCCGCGTGACGTCGGGCAAAGGCGGCACCCAGATAGTAGAAACAGCGAAACAGGTATTGAAGGAAGAGTTCCCCGAACTTGCCGAAAAGATAAGCCTGGAGCTTCCCGACGAGTCTAACCGCCGCGTCGGTCAGTCCATCGCTGCCGCCAGCCTTCCCAAACTCAAATGAGTGAAGGAGACGTACACTTTTACTCATTTTGAGTATGGGGGACAGGTAGCTCAAACGTCGTTAAAGGGCGAACAACCAATTCTATATATTATAGGAGATGATCATATGAAACTTAAGAAACAGGGGGCTGAAATATTTATCCCGGACAACGCCGATGCGGAAACTGCCCTGAAAAGAACGACACATATGGCAATATCTGCGCACCAGGACGACATTGAAATAATGGCTTACCATGGAATCGTAAACTGCTTCGGAAGGAACGACAAATGGTTCTTCGGAGTGGTGGTGACAGACGGGGCCGGAAGCCCGAGGGACGATATCTATAAGGATTACACCGACGAAGACATGAAGGCTGTCAGGAAGACAGAACAGAAAAAAGCTGCCTATGTGGGCGAGTATTCCGGGGTCGCAATGCTGTATTATTCCAGCAGCGAGGTCAAGAACCCGGACAACAGGGATGTGGTGGAAGAGCTCGCCGAGATCATCAGGAAAGCCCAGCCGGAAGTGCTGTACACCCACAACCTGGCCGACAAGCATGACACCCATGTGGCTGTGGCCACAAAGGTCATAAAAGCGGTAAGAAGCCTGCCGAAGGAACTTCGGCCCCAAAAGATAATCGGCTGCGAGGTATGGCGCGGCCTGGACTGGCTGAATGATGACCAAAAGGTCCTGATGGACGTTTCAGCCCACCAGAATATCGCGGCCGCAGTTTTGGCTGTCCATGATTCACAGATCTGCGGCGGCAAGCGCTACGACCTTGCAAACCAGGGCAGGAGGCTTGCCAACGCGACCTTCTCGGAATCCCACGGCGTAGACAAGTACGAAGCCCTTAGCTATGGCATGGACCTGACGCCCCTGGCCGAGGACGACAGCCTTGACATAGTCAAATATGTGACAGGTTATATAGACGATTTCAGGAAGAATGTCGAAGAGAAGATCGGAAAACTGCTTTAAGCAGCCTGAATCAAACGGGGGAGAGCAAAACTGCTCTCCCTTGTTTGCTGTCATGGATTCAATTCAGATTGTAGGGTATCTTTATCGATGTATAATACAACTTAGGGAAACGATATTATGGCACTGTCAGGATATGTTCCTGCTCATGCCTCCCAGGATATAGCCGGGGTAAAACATATCAGTACTCACAGTCTTCTAATCCCCGTAGCCGTCAGGGTTGTTCTTCTGCCATCTCCAGGAGTCCTCGCACATCTCCTGGAGATCTTTTTCTGCGACCCAGCCAAGCTCTTCCTTCGCTTTGGTCGGGTCGGCGTAACAGGTGGCGA
>DUSJ01000209.1 GCA_012842645.1 Clostridiaceae bacterium
GTGATATACAGCAGGGAATCGCTGGAGCGGCTTAAAAATGTCTTGGAAATGAAAGAAAAGGAGCTTGGCATAAACATATTTGTCATATCTGACGAGCCTTATGTTAGCCTTGTTTATGACAGGGCTGAAGTTCCCAATCTGCTGTCGATCTTCGATAAATGCATATCTGTGAACTCTTTCAGCAAATCGCTGGCTCTGCCCGGTGAAAGGATCGGGTATATCGCGCTTAGCAGCAGGATCCCCGGGGCAGAAACCCTGTTTTCCATCATGGTTACCCTCAACCGCACCCTTGGATTCGTTAACGCGCCCTCGCTGTTCCAGAAGGTTATTGCCGACAACCTTGAAACGGCTGTGGATGTTGAGAGCTACAAAAAGAAACGTGATCTTTTGTATAATCACCTGACCAGGATCGGATTCAGGTGCGTCAAGCCCCAGGGCGCTTTCTACCTGTTCGTGAAGGCGCCCATCGAGGATGATGTGGCTTTCTGCGCGGCAGCTGCGAAATATAACCTCCTGATCGTTCCTGGAACAGGTTTTTATGGCCCGGGATATGTAAGGATAGCTTACTGCGTCGACATGGGAATGATAGAACGCAGCCTCCACGCATTCACCAAACTAGCTAAAGAATACGGCCTGTGCTGATAATATTATTAATGCGCATGGGGGACGGAGACTTTTGCACAGTTTTCTTGCCTCAATATCCCCGGGTATGCAGTTCAGATCTTCTTGCTGTCCTTGTCGCAGGAAATTGTAAATGCTGCTCTGCGGAGGCAATTCAGATCTGAACAGCATGCCCATCATTGATTTAAGCGGCGTGCCAGAATGCGATTTAAGCATCGCTGCGACAGCGGAGCGATAAATCGCTGCAGGCTACAGCCGCTAAGAATTATATATTAATGTATGGATGTGCAACAGTCTCCGTCCCCTCGGCACATTTATCCGAGGATCCTAACAAGGTCGGCTTCAGGTGTGCTTATGGGTGTCAGGCCGAACTTATCGGCCAGCACCTTCAGGACGTTGGATGAGAAGAAAGCCGGGATGGATGGTCCGATGTAAATATTCTTTATACCAAGCGCCAGCAACGTCAGAAGGACACAAACAGCCTTTTGCTCATACCATGAAAGGACCAGTGTAAGAGGCAGTTCGTTGACGCCACAGTTAAATGCATTGGCAAGGGCCAGGGCTACCTGGATGGCCGAGTAGGCGTCATTGCACTGTCCCATGTCCATAATGCGTGGAAGTCCCCCGATGGTTCCCAGGTCCATATCGTTGAAACGATACTTACCGCAGGCAAGGGTTAGGATGACAGTATCTTTCGGCGACCTGGCGACAAACTCCGTGTAGTAGTTCCTGCCGGGCTTTGCTCCGTCGCATCCGCCAACGAGGAAGAAATGCCTGATGGCTCCTGATTTGACTGCGTCGATAACTTTATCAGCCACACTCAAAACAGTGTTTCTTGCAAAGCCGGTCATAAGTTCGGTGCCGCCGTTGATGCCGGTCATTACCTTTTCTTCTTTGTATCCGCCCAGTTCGAGAGCCTTTTCTATGACAGGCGTAAAGTCCTTGGTACCGTCTTCACGGCTGTCTATATGGACGAGTCCGGGGTATCCTACCACTGCTGTCGTGAATACACGGTCTGAATAAGTATCCTTGGGGGGCATAAGGCAGTTGGTAGTGAAAAGGAACGCTCCGGGAACATCATTGAACTCCTTCTGCTGGTTCTGCCATGCTGTTCCGAAGTTGCCCTTAAGGTGCTTGTATTTCTTCAGCTCGGGATATCCGTGGGCCGGAAGCATTTCGCCATGGGTATAGATATTGACGCCTTTGCCTTCGGTCTGCTCCAGGAGCATTTTCAGATCATGGAGATCATGCCCGCTGACAACGATGAAGGGCCCTTTTTCTATAATGGTTGAAACCCTGGTCGGAACCGGATGGCCGTAGGCCGATGTGTTGGCTTCATCCAGGAGCGCCATGCACTTCAGGTTGGCCCTGCCGAACTCCATAAGCAGATCGAGCCATTCTTCCACGGTGTGCTCCTCTCCGATGGCCTGCATTCCTTTATGGAACCAGTCGTAAATTTCCTGGTCCTCTTTGCCCAACTGGTAAGCATGATACGCATATGCCGCCATACCCCTGAGTCCGAGGAGAAGTGTCGAGCGCAGGGAAACAACATCGGGATCGCCTGACCAGAGCGATTCGACAGGGAGATTCTCAGCTCCGCCAAGTTTTACTTTCTCATTTTCTATGCGTGTTACCAATGCGCTGATTTTATCAGCGTCGAAGTTTACATTGGTTATGGTTGTGAACAGCCCTTCCATCATGAGAACATTGGCTTCCCTTGAAGGTTTGCTTCGGGCTGCGCGGGCCAGCCCTGCCAATGCGCAGGTAAGTTCATCCTGCTTGTTTGATACTATTGCGTTTTTGCCGCAGACGCCTGCCACTGTGCAGGCTTTTCCTCCTGCGGTCTGCTCACATTGAAAACAAAACATCGACATGTAAATTACCTCCATACATTTGTATTTATTTTTTTACGTTTAATCCCGCCCTGAGTGCCGCACCTGCGGTGCAGCACGAATGGCGTGCTACTTGTGGTTAAATATCAAGTATCTCACCGTCAGTGGATATGGTGATGATATTCCAAGGTATCATCTTACCGCTTTTTATAAGCGCGTTCTTTGCCGCATTGGCAAGCCCGCCGCAGCAGGGCACTTCCATCCTTACCACAGTAAGGCTCTTTATATCGTTATAAGCAAGGATAGCTGCAAGCTTTTCAGTATAATCCGCGTCATCCAGCTTCGGACAGCCGATAATCGTTACCCTGTTCCTCATGAAATCCCCGTGCATGTTTGCGTATGCATAAGCAGTGCAGTCGGCGGCTACAAGCAGGTGCGCGCCTTCAAAGAACGGAGCCTGCGGGGAAACGAGCCTTATCTGGCACGGCCACTGGCGAAGCTGTGACACAGGCCTTTCCTGGGATGCTCCATATGCTGCATAGGCAGGAGCCGATGGTTTCCTTTCTATCATTTTCGCGCGTGAACCGGGACAGCCGCATGCCGAAGATTCCACATGTTCCTTCTGTTCCCCTGGATGCTTCAGTTTCTCCATATTTGCCTTGACAGCTTTTTCATCGAAAGCTTCGGCCTCCCTTTCCTCGA
>DUSJ01000210.1 GCA_012842645.1 Clostridiaceae bacterium
ATTGCAGATAACGACACACCTGAAGGCCGGCAGAAGAACCGTCGTATCGAGATAAAGATATTAAAGTGATTAATTGAGCAAATGAATTAAAGTCATTTGCTCAATTAATCATCCTTAGCGAAGCGAAGGACAGTCTTCTCATCATTTCGAATCCTGGGGAAAAATGTCAACGCCTTATTAATTCATCCGGCAGGGAAATATTGTATAATCATGCCATGCCTGAAGCCTTTAGAAGGCTTTTATTTCTCTTGCCGGAGGTCTTTATGGACACTATTCTTTGCGAAATTGCAAAAAACCGGATGGAGAGAGATTTCAATGAAGCCCTGAAGCGCCTTGGTCTTTATGTGACCGAGATACATTTTGACGACAGCGAGGGATTATCAGTGGTGCTTGAGATATCCGCCTATGATCAGAACCTTTTCTGTGCGTAGGCAAAGGGCGGTAAAAGCAAGAAAAACTCGGAAACATATAAAGTCTCCGAGTTTATGGAAGGATCCGTTTCACGGGTTAGTCGACAACCGGTACATCTCTGAACAGGAGACTTATGCAGTATAAACCTGCAATCCCTATTATTGAATATACTATGCTTGCACCCAGTGTCGCAACGCCGAATATGCCTGCAACCAGGTCATACTGAAACAGTCCAACCAACAGCCAGTTCAGAGCGCCTATGATAACCAGCAAAAGTGCAATCTTGTCAATTGGTGTTCTCATAGTACTGACTCCTTTTTTTTATTTCAGACGGCATCAGTCGTCTTCATTGATTTATTGTGAACAGATTTAAAAAAATAATTCCTGTTTCTTATTGAAAAGAATGAATAATTCTGCTATAAATTAAATACGACTCGGCTGAGAAAAATAATTTATTGCTGCGTTGATCGGCACAGGCTCAGTTTGTCCCGATCCTGCAGATTTTATTTATGTGCGGAGGTAATACGATGGCAGATTTCTGGGATACTGAAGAATTGATCGGTAAATTTGTAAAAAACAGCAGGGAAGAGATACAAATCAAGAAGGTTACCAAGAATAATAAATCTTATATTGATATAAGAGTATTCTGGTACGACAGCAAAAGCGACGACTATAAACCCAGCCAGAAGGGCGTAGCCATTCCTCTTGAGTTTGTCGGGGAACTGAAATCCCTGCTGGATACAATCGATTATTGATATACTTCAGCCGCACCCGCATAAAATATACGGATGCGGCATATCAGAACCGCACATTCGGCCGGCCGGCTTTTTGTGGTGCGGATAGTATAAGATATGCTGTTGAAACAAGGGATGTGATTTCATGGAACTCGCCCTTGTGTCCCCCTACCTGCCTTCGGGCAGGGTCAAAAAGGTCCTGCTGTCGGGAGATGCATCAGAAGAAATACTCCATTCCCTTATAGGTCTTGGTATCAGTTTTTATAAAACCGAAAGACATCCTGCGCTTCCGGAAGGTCTGGCAAAACATGCCGACATGCAGCTGGTCAATGTATGTTCAGGCGTTTTCGTGTATGCGCCCGGTACGCCTGATAGTACCCTGTCATCATTAAGGTCCCTCGGGTATGAGTTCATCGAAGGTTCAACCCCTGTCAGGGACCGTTATCCCTTTGACGTGGCCTATAACTGCGCGGTCGTGGGGGAAAATGCCTTCCTGAACCCTAAATGCGCAGACCCTGTCGTTGTTTCAATGCTTGGAAAATGCGGAATCAGAATAATCCCTGTGAGACAGGGGTACGCTAAGTGTTCGGTATGTATCGTGAACCGTGAAGCGATAATAACGGCCGATACCGGGATTCATAAAAAGGCCGTTGAATCAGGTATCGATTCGCTGCTGATCGCGCCGCAGAAAACCATAGTCCTTGAAGGCTATGATTATGGCTTTATCGGCGGCGCCACAGGCCTGATTTCCGAAAATGAACTTGCTTTTTTCGGAGACTTTTATACCCTTGACAACGCTGCAGGTGTTGAAGAGTTTTTGCGTAAACACGGCGTAAGATCCGTATCGCTGGCAAAAGGGAACCTGGTCGATTTAGGCGGTTTATTTCCTTTATGTGTTTCGTATAACGGACAATGAGCGTTACATATACTACACCTGAAAGGATGTGAGAGAATGCCATCCTTACAGGTAGACCACGTGAAAGACATTAAAGGATTGGCCTGTTATCTTGAGAAAAAACTGCAGACAAGCGTTCAGAGTCCCTTCAGGATGAGAATCAGCCAGGGAGAAGACTGTTTGACCATACTGTTCGATGGATGCGCAAGAAAAAAGGGAAGGAAATATCTGAAAACTATTAACCGGTTATCGGATATGCTCGCAGATTATATCCTCAAATCTTATGAGAAAAACATTCTGGGAAAAATCATATCTCGCATATGCAGCGGTTTTCCAAAAAAGGACCAGGATGAAATCTACCGCATAGCCTGCAGCAGGCTTTATACGCAAAGCGGAAGCAGCCTTGGCGATCTTATTGATTACAGAAGACAGCTGATATCCGACAAGATATCCGAGTACCTGAAAAGCTCGGATAAATTAATCCTTGAAGGCTTTATTACTTTCAGGCTGGGCGAATATGTCAGGAACCTCGAAATAGAGGTGGAGAAGTCCATCAGGCAGTTTTTCATAGAAAGGCAGTATGAGGAATACATCAACCTGCTGACCGCTTTTGTAAGGATGCAGGTTCCCAGGGTCCCCGAGCTGCATGTATTTGTCCAGAGCAACGGATCGTACAAGGTGGAGGGAACCAGGCATTTCGAAATACCTGAGGATATAATAGAGAACTTCGGTATCCATGCAGGGAACCCTGTCATCGAAGATGATGATTTTATGATAGGATTCCTTCTCACATGCGCGCCTGTCAGGATCTTTATCCATAACGCCTCATGCTTCAGGAACAAGGAACTGCTTAATACCATCAGGATCGTTTTTTCAGAATGTGTTCTTCTTAGTGAGTGAGTTTTTGTCCAGCCTGCCTTCAGAAACCTGTAATGTAAAAAAAGTTGTACCAATTGTGAAATTTGTGTATAATTAGAACGAAGAATCGGGATATTTGGCTAATTGGGGGTTGTTTACTTGGCTTTCAAGGTTTTTCAATCCGTTGTAATGCGCATCCGCGATACTATTGGCTATGATTTCGGCATTACGGACAGTTCCGGGATCGTAATTGCAAGCACCATCGAAGATGAGATAGGTACGGTCCATGAAGAGTGCCTTGAATTTCTGAATACAAATATGACCTATATCGAAAAACAGGACCATGTAATGAAAAAAATAGATGCGAACGGCAGGCTTGAGTTTATATTATACCTGTCATCCGACCACCCGGAAAGGAAAAAGATAGCCGAACTGATAGCAATAAGCCTTGAAAACGCCAAGCTTTACTATGACGAGAAGTATGACAGGAACAATTTCATGAAAAACGTGCTTCTTGGCAACATACTTCCCGGTGACATCACGATCAGAGCCAAGGAATTAAGGGTTAAAAATGACTGCAGAAGGATTGTTTACCTGGTCAGGACAGAAAAAACGAGAGAGTTATTCGCTTACAATATAATCCAGAGTTTGTTCCCGAACAATAAGGACTATATCATTCTGCTCGACGATCAGAACACTGTCCTGATCAAGGAACTCAGGGAAAAGGAAGACAGCGAGGAGATACACAAGAAGGCCAGGATCATAATCGATACCCTGAACAGCGAGCTTATGATAAAAGCAAGGATCGGTATAGGCACCGAGGCTGAAAGCCTTCGCGACGTCGCCCGGTCTTATAAGGACGCCCAGACGGCACTGAAAATAGGGCAGATCTTTGAGGCTGAAAAAAG
>DUSJ01000211.1 GCA_012842645.1 Clostridiaceae bacterium
ACAGGCGGACTCGTGCTGTTCGCAAAGGATCCTGTGACCCTTGAAATACTTGAGGATAAGTTCAGGAACCGCGAGATAAGGAAAATATACCGGTGCCTAATATACGGCGTCCCCCTGAAAAAGTCGGACGAGCTTCACGGGTATTTGCGTAAGGACAGCAAAAACAGCAGGGTCTATGTTTACGACCAGCCATTGAAAGGCGCAGAACCGATAATCACCCGTTACAGGGTACTTAAGGCTTTCGACGAATATTCCCTTCTTGAAGTGGAACTGGTCACCGGCAAGACCCACCAGATAAGGGCGCATCTGGCTTTTATAGGCCATCCCATCCTCGGTGACGGAAAATACGGCATCAACTCGGTAAACAGGGCTTTCAGGCTCAGGATGCAGGCTCTATGGGCCTATGAGATTACGTTCATGTTCACATCCCCTGCCGGCCACCTTTCCTATCTTAACGGCAAAACTGTTACACTCCCCGTAATAGACTGGGAAAGAGACCTGTTATGATGAGGTATACGGATCGCTTGAAGAGAGCCTTGTTATAACATATAATCTTAGTTGAAGGATATTGAATATAGGAGGTCTTTTTATGAAGCTACTTTTTGCAATTGTCAGCGATGAGGACAGCAGCATCCTGGCCGACAACCTGAGCCGTGATGGCTTCAGCACCACAAAACTTTGCTCCAGCGGCGGGTTTCTGAAAAGCGGCAATACGACCTTCCTTGTAGCTACCGATGATGACAGAGTCGAGCGCGCTATTGAAATAATCCGGGACACCTGCAAGTCCAGACGCAGAATGATAGCTCCTGAAAAGCTTCCAGGCAGTTTTGGATCCTTCAATATGGCCATGCCGGTAGAAGTAACCGTTGGCGGCGCTACTGTGTTCATTCTGAATATCGAGCAGTTCCTGAAACTTTAGCAGTATACTACAGCGAAAGGCATGTGACTTATCCCGCAGTCGCATGCTGTGAGGTCATGACATGCAGTCACAACATGCAAGAATCACAGAAAAAGATCTTGAAAGAAACCGTCTTTTAGTAATCCTGGAAGGCGCTTCAGCCCGAACGATATTCAATCTTACCACCGGGGCATATTTAGTTGGTCTTCTGAAATATATCGGCGCCAATGATACATTATGCGGATATATTATTGCCATACCTGTTATTGCCGCTATCATCCAGGTCCTTTCCCCGATCATCCTGGAAAGTCTTGAATACAGAAAGAAAATCATAATCATAGGCTCCATGATACACAGGGTTTTGCTGTTCATGCTTATTTTCGTGCCTTTTCTTCCTGTGTCGTCGGGGGGTAAGATCCTTATGGCCACGATAATATTGCTTATTTCCTATGTCGCAGTATCCTTTGTCACCCCTGCGATCTCCAACATGTATGTGAGTTTTGTGCCGCAGAATATAAGGGGCAGATACTTCGGTATGAGGGAATCATATAACCTTATTGCGGCCACATTGATCACCCTCGTTCTGGGAAAAGTCCTGGACAGCTTTACTGAAGCGGGAAAAGAAGGTACTGGATACATTATCGTTTATTGTTTCATTTTTTTCATGACTATTCTCAATATTTCTTTCTTCATGTTCATGAAAGAAGTTCCTCTTACTCATATCGAACACAGGATCAGGCTTTCGGAGATTTTCGTCCTGCCGTTGAAGGACAGGAGGTTTATCCGTTATTTCATCATGCTGATTATCTGGAACATCGCTGTCCAGATAGCGAGCGCCTATTTCGGAGTATATCTAAAGTCCGATCTGTCCATGAGTTATACTGTCATCACGTCACTGTCATTCCTGAACTCGGTGGCTTATGTCATATCAGCGCGCAGATGGGGGAAATTTGCCGATAAAAAAGGCTGGTCCCTTACAGCGATGATAACCATCGGAATACTCAGTATCTGCCATTTCACATGGTTCCTTGCTTCAAATGGCAGCCCTGTCGTGCTGCTGATACTTGCTGTCAGCCATCTTACGGGCGGAATAGCCTGGTCAGGCATCAACGTGGCCCTGTTCAATCTCCAGTTCGACTTTACGCCCGATGAAAAAAGAACGGTTTATATAGGCTTCAGCGCTGCCATAAGCGGTCTGATAGGGTATGTCGCCGCGGCTGTCGGGGCTCAGCTTGTTGGTTTGTTCGGGGAAAAACCGGTTATTATATTTGGTATGGCCTTTGATATAAAGCAGGTACTGTTTTTCATATCATCTGCACTGCTGGCTGTATGCGCTGCATATATCGGCGTGTTCATGCATACCGGAAGGAAAAAAAGAGTATTGGAGGTAAGAAAATGATAAAAAGAAAATCGGAAATGACTGTCAGCCTGGTCGAAAACATGCGGGGCGGCGATGGAACCACAAAAATGATGCCCATTTTCACGAAAGAAGAATTGATGGGAAAATGCCGGCTTTTCAATATCATCACGCTTGACCCCGGCTGCTCCATAGGCACTCATACCCATGATAAGGAGGAAGAGATCTATTATGTTTTAAGCGGTACCGGGGTGGTGGACGACAACGGCCGGATGGTCAGGGTAGAGCCTGGCGACGCTATAAAAACGGGAAACGGCGAGTCCCACTCCATTAAGAACGACGGGAATGAGCCCCTTGTCTTCCTCGCGGTGATACTGCTGTTTCAATAATATGGTGCCAAGGGGACGGAGACTTTTAGCAGCGTGCCTGTATGCGATTTAAGCGGAGCACGGATAGCGGAGCGGCCGTGATATCTGTCACTGGTCTTTAGTCCGAACTTATATTATTGATATCATCTACAACATTGATATTGCTGGTGATCATCCCCATCCAGCAGGTATAGATGATATTGCCTTCTTCTTCAGGGGTAAACTCGATCAGGTTATCGCCCGGATGGAGTTTTATCTCCATGTTTAGCTTCGGGATGGTAACAGGATTGTTGCATCCGTTGAGATCGCCCTTTTCCACCTTTATGGTCCATTTTACAGGGATGCCTTTCTGGACAACGATCGGAGTATACCGGTTAGGTTCGAGTTCAGTCGTAACATACTGGACTCCATTCCTGACAGTTGCAATGTTGCCGGTGCCTGTTGATGGCGGTGTTATGCCGATACCCGCCACGTTAAGCCCCCTGTTGAGCATGACTATACCCAGGAATATGACCATGACCGCGCTTACCTTCATCATCCCGCGGGAAAACCTGCCGCTCAGCAACGAGCCTGCCGCGCCGAATATAAACATCAGGGGAACGGTGCCCAGGCTGAAGAGGAACATGGATAAGGCCCCCATTACGAAGCTTCCCGTCCCGAGCGCGTAAATCTGCATGGCCTGCAAAGGCCCGCATGGCATGAGCCCGTTCAGAAGACCAATTATAAACGGTCCTTTTCCGCTTTTGCCGCCTTCGACCACTTTTCCTGAGATCCCGGGCAGCCTTGGGGTGATCTTTCTGAGCCACGGAAATATATTGAGTATATTCAGGCCCATCATGATCATAAAGGTTCCCGAGATAAGGGCTATAACGCCTTTTGCCGTTCCTGTGAAGCCTATGACCGATCCTAACGCTCCCACTATTCCGCCTATAACCGTATAGGATGTGATGCGGCCAAGGTTATACAGGGCGGCAGGTTTTAGCTTTCCAAACCTTGAACCGCCTTCCTCCGCTTTATTGTACATGCAAACGGAAAGACAGATCCCTCCGCACATGGCTGTGCAGTGCAGGGACGTAAGCAGCCCCACTGTAAACAGCAAGCTCAGTCCCACCGACTGGTCGATTTCGGGTATAAAGTCCAGGCCGGCAGTATTATTTACGATTAACCAAAGCGCCAGGACAATCACCCCGATCCCGATGACCTGCCCAATCGAAGCGCCTTTTCCCCCTGCCCGGACAGGATACTTGCCATTCCTGTCGTTATCCTCCAATGCAGGCGACCTCTGGCCAGTCACCCGGTAACCAAGTCGGGTCAGGGTATCAATTATCCTGTTGAAGGGTAATAAGGATTCGTCAAGCACAAACTCCGCCGTTCCGGCAACATAATCGACCCGGACATCTGTGACCCCTTCCAGCTTTTCAAGGGCATTCCTTATTCTGTTCTCGCAACCTGTACAGGTCATGCCCTCTATGTCAAGGATGACCCTTTGCTTTGACTGGCTCATTAAGATACCTCACATGTTTCAGCTGTTTCAGCGGCTTTTCCAGTTTTCCGGGAAAAGACCTTTATTCTTCTCCAAAAACTCTCTTGAAATAATTATGGTGTCGCCATTGTCGAGCTTGTTGTTGCCTGTTATTGGAACAGGGTTGCACCCGCCTCTCTGGACTTCGATCATATCCAGGCTGAATACATTGCCGCAATTCTGGCAGACGATCATGTTCCCTTCCTGCTTGAAATATGCCCATGGCGAACCATTGCAGACCTGGCATGTGTTGAATGAGGTTCTTATGGTACCATCGCTCGCTTTCACAGCCATTACTTCCATATTTGTCTTACCGATCTTGACAGGAAAAAATGAAACGGTTTCAGATATCTCGCTTTTGTTGATAACTACATCTCCCATTGATCCTGTGCCATCTGAGCTTTTGTTAATTCCGTTTATCATTATGACTGCGGCCAGAATGATCACCGCTGCTGCGCCGATAATGATATAACGGCTGAATGATCCTGATTTACCATCTTTTTTGGACGCTGGTTTCCTGTTTCCCATAGAAAACCTCCTTTACCCGCTTATCTGCATGACAGAGACAGCCTCATAGCCCGCATCTTCTATTGCCGCTTTTATCGCATTGTCATCAACATCCCGGTCAAGTTCGATCTCGGCTGTTTTGCTTTCAAGGCTGACTTTTACCGATTTGACTCCCTGAAGCTCCTCAAGGGCTTCCGTTACATGCCTTACGCAATGACGGCATGACATTCCTTCAATAGTAATCTTCTTAATCATATTGTTTGGCTCCTTTCTTTCATATGTTTACTCCTTATTTGTCATCCTGTTACCTGTCCCCGTTACTCAAAATGAGTAGAAGCACACGTCCCCGTTACTCAAAATGAGTAAAAGTATACGTCCCCGCTACTCATTTGGGGTGAAGCGCCTGAGACGGAGGGCGTTGGAGACTACGGATACGGAGCTGAAGGCCATGGTGCCTGCTGCAATCATGGGATTAAGCAAGGGGCCGCCAAAGAGGTACAGCAAACCGGCGGCTATGGGGATACCCGCGGTGTTGTACGCAAAGGCCCAGAACAGGTTCTGCTTGATGTTCCTTATGGTCCTCTTGCTGAGCCGGATGGCCGTGGGCACATCCATGAGGTCGCTGCGCATAAGTACGATGTCAGCAGACTCCATGGCCACATCGGTGCCTGACCCTATGGCTATCCCTATATCTGCCTGGGCAAGGGCCGGTGCGTCGTTGATGCCGTCTCCAACCAT
>DUSJ01000212.1 GCA_012842645.1 Clostridiaceae bacterium
CCGAAAACTTTTTTGACACCCCCAGGGGCAAGCGTTGGCTGGCCGTGATGGAAGGATTTGAAAGGGTAAAACACGCCATACCGGTCGTCCCGGTCAACGGAACAAAACTCCTGCTGCCTTTCCACAACGGCGATGCAAGGATAGTCGAGGGGCGTGACATCAGTGTTGGGGAATATGAAAGCGGCGAAAAGGTATGCCTAATTGACATGAACTTTGCGGCGAACAACCGCCTGAAAGCGGGAGACGAACTGCGTTTGCCCCTGTATTATGCAGATTACTTCTATTCGTCGATCCAGATATTTCCCAAGCCAATTCCCGAGGATATCATACACTTACTGATAAATTCCAGGGGCGAAGGTTATCCTGCGTTTGAAGACAGCGTCTACCGCATAGTGGGAATTTACAGCGCTCCGAGACCGTCCGCTGCATCAGGTTATGTATTGGGGCATAATGCAGTTGTTATTCCCTGGAAATCCGTCAAAAACAGTGATGAGAACAACATCTTCAGCACAGGGCCCATGAATGGATACAATACCTCTTTCCAGATTCCCAACGGGCATATACCCGAATTCCTGTCCAGGTGGGAGTCTCTCGGTATAACCGATTTGAAAATAGTCTTTTATGATAACGGGTACTCGAGGATAAAAGAGGGTCTGGAAGCCATGAAGAAAACCGCGGTAATTTTGTTTGCCACAGGCCTTGCTGCGACGTTCCTTGTCGTTGCCCTGTTCTGCCATCTTTTTATCAGCAGGCAGAAGAAAAGGACCGCCATTGAACGGTCCCTGGGAATGGACAGGAGGCTCTGCGCGTTATCGCTGCTGACTGGCCTCATGCTTGTGGTAATAGCCGCCTATGTCTTCGGAAGTATTGCAGGTTACCTGATGACCGATATTATCGCCAGGCAAAGACCCATTGACAGCCATGAATCCTTCGATATGTCGTTCAGCAGCTGGAGAGCCACCGCTGATACGAATGTGAAGATGTCTGTATCGATGGAAGGCATCTGGCGCGGAGTCCTGGTTACGGCCCTGGCCATACCCGCAGCCTTGGTTTATGCCATGGTCAGCATTGTCTTCAATCTCAGGCATGAACCATTGAAACTGCTCGGTGAGAGAAGCGGGTAGAGAAGGTTATTTGCTGCTGCGTTTTATATAATCCTTACGGATTTCTTCGCCCCAGTTGTCAGGCATGGCATTGCATTCGCGGAATGATGTCATTGCTTCGCTTAATACCCGGAAATTAAGCTCGATGCCTTTGCTGTCCGAATGGAAATTCTGCGCCCGATCGGGGGCAATGCCGAATGATCCGGCCGTTTCGACAGCGTCTATGTTGGCTCCGAGAAATATGAATTCCCATCCGTACTTGGATTTTTGATGTTCTATCATTTGCCTGACCTGTTTTGACGAATACTCACGGCTGGCATTTTCCATGCCGTCAGTGATGATGACAAACATCACCTTTTCCGCCCTGTATTCATCGGAAGTGTGTTTCTGGGCGTTGCTTATCTTGTTTATAGTCCTTCCGATCGCGTCAACCAAAGCAGTTGAACCGCCAACATAGTATTCCTTCTCTGTAAGCGGTCTGACAGCCCTGATATCGATACGGTCATGGAGTAGTTCGTAATTGTTGTCGAAAAGCACCGTGGTTATATAGCATTCACTGTCTACTTTTTTCTGCTTTTCCAGCATGGAGTTGAAGCCGCCGATGGTATCGGATTCAAGGCCTCCCATCGAGCCGCTTTTGTCAAGAATAAAGACCAGTTCGGTCAAACCCTTTTTCATCGAAATACCCTCCTTAAGATTTTTTGTGACTTAAGGATAGCATTTCAATGGTTCCTGATGGTCGCTTCAGCAGCGACAAATTATTATCCCCCCAATAGGGGCTGGTCATATTTGAACAGGACTTCATTGATCTCCATGATGTCATACCTGCCGTTAACTATGAAATATTCTATGATCACATCGAAAACCTGGCTGTGGGACAGAGAATATCCTGCCCGTCTCAGCAGGTCTTCCGTTTCCTCAAGGGTAAGCCTCAGGGCGATGGCCAGCGCAATGGCCGTGCGCTTGCTGGGCATATAGCTCTTGTTGCTTCTTATTTTGGAAAACAGCTTGCGGTCGATATTCGCACGCTTGTATACTTCAACGTCGGTCATCCCTTTCGCGTCGATAAGGCGCAAAAGTGTCCGGGAGAATGACTCGTCAAGATCGCCGATGTAACTGTCTATATCATATTCAGGCTGCTTTTCAAACGCGCCTTCAGCGGGTTCGGCCGGCTCTGCCATTTTTACGATGTTCCCTGATGTCTTAAGAAAACTGAACCGGGATCGCAAATCCTTATACTCACCGATATAGTTCTCATCTATATATGCCTCTACCCTGCCCAGCAACTCCTCGCCTATTTCAAAGGAGGCTTTATCGAATACCACCAGTGTCACATCCATGTCATGATCGGAAAGGAAGGTACGGATCGCGTCGGTGGCAACCCGCAGGGCTTCCGCCTTTGGATATCCATAGATACCGCTTGATATAAGAGGGAACGCGATACTCTTGCAGCCTTTTTCAATGGCAAGCATGAGCGAGTTGATATAGCAGGAGCGCAGAAGTTCCTCTTCACCGTGCCTGCCGTCCACGTAAACCGGCCCGGCCGTATGGATAATATACTTCGCGGGAAGATCGAACCCCTCTGTTATTACCGCCTCTCCGGTTTTTATGGGCGCCAGCCTGTCGCATGCTTTTTGAAGCTGCGATGCACCCGCAGCTTTAAAAATGGCTCCGCACACCCCGCCGCCCATCTTAAGCTCTGTATTGGCTGCATTGACTATGGCATCGGTATTCATTTTGGTTATATCATTCCTGATAATACTGAAAGGCATCCTTATCCCCCCTAAGCTTTTATTTTACCGGATTGCAGCAGATTGTGCGAAAACTCCTCTGTCCCCAATACTCAAAATGAGTAAAAACCTCCGTCCCCGTTTGCACATCAGAAGAACTCGTAATACTCGACGTATTCGGTGCCGTCGTCCCTGATCTTTACCAGGCCGTTGCCGTCAAAGAAAAACACATAATCGCCGACAACATATAGTCTCCATAAACCAATTTCATGTATTACCTGCTCGCTGCCGCCTGAGTGATCCATGCGGTACAGGCAGTTACCGTCAGAGTAGAATATATACCGGTTATTCATGTTCAGGCATTTTGCGCTGCATTGCTTTATAATGCCGGCAGACCCGGTATCGAATCTGTACTTGCAGATATTGCCGTTACCGTCAATATAGTAAATGGCATCATCGAGGATTACCGGGCAATCCACGACTCCGCTTATCACCGTTTCCTCGTACCGGCTGTCTAATCTCATTGACAAAAGGCCTTCTTCCTCCTGGGGTATGTAATACAGCCTGTCATCGGTTGCATACAGGAATTTGCATCGCTTGCCGACCAGTACTGCCTGGTTGCTTCCGTCAAGGTCCATGGAAGATGGCAGGTAATCATCGTTGAGGAAATATATCATATCGTTTTTTATATTGATATAGCTGCAGTTTTCCGTGGTCAGGTACACCCGGTCGCTCCCGTCCGGGTTCATCCTTGTGAGACCTGCAATGTCGCTGCCCGGGTAATAGCCCCATTCCACAGGCTCGGCCTCGCTGGCGTTGTTCCCGATGGAGTAATAATATAACTTGCCTTTATATATGTTCAATGAGTATACTTCCTCATTGATATAGCCGCCTTCGGCTTCACCGGTCATACTGCTCATCTGTGCCGTGATGTAGCCGCTGATACCCTGCGTCATGCCCGTGCTGATATCTATCCTGACTAATTCGGGATGCGGCAGGTCGCCGTAAGAAAAATACACAAGGTAAAGCGCCGAGCCGTCAAACCCGATCGGCGACCGGTTGGCATGGTTTCCCGGATCTATGCCTTCCTGGGCAAATTCTTTTCCAATGGAATAGGGATACGGCACCTTGTTCCAGTCAAAATTCACGTTTTTCAGTTCCGGGAACTGTCTCAGGAGAGATTTGTTTCTGACCATGTCAAAATCGATCCACAGCGTCTTCAGCTTTTTCATGGAAGCCAGGGGACTGATATCGCCAATCTCATTCCATGTCAGGTCCAGGTCTTCCATGTTAACAAGTCCGCTTAAGGCATCTATGTTCTTCAGCTTGTTCTGGCACAGGTTAAGCGCCCTCAGTTTCGTTTTGTTCGAAATGGGCGTCAGGTCAGCCACCCTGTTGGCTTCGAGAGACAGGACTTCCAGTTCCTTCATGTTCTTAAGCGGTGTTATGTCGGTGATCCTGGACTTGTCATTTGCCCAACCCTGGTCGATAATGAGCACCTTAAGGTTAGCAAGCTTTTCAAGGCCGTTGATACTGGAGATGTTGTTGTAGCTTATATCGAGTTTTTCAAGGTCAGGCAGGACTGTTACCTGGTCCAGTGTCGGCAAACTGTTATAGCTGATATTCAGGCTTTTCAGTTTTGTCAGGCCCTTAATAAATGAAAAGTCCGAGATCCCGTTATCGGAGATATTAAGGCTTTCAAGCTCCTTTAACTGTGCAATCGGCTTGAAATCCCATATTTTCTGGCTTACGAGGGTCAGGTGTTTAAGATTCTTAAGATGAACGATATCCTCAAGCGAATAAATAGTGCCTTTACCGCTATTCTGCCTTTCTTTCACCGGATATTTCACTGCTTCATAGTCTTCATCGGGGGTCGTGCTGTTGCCCCATACATACAGTTCCGTTATGGTTTCCAGTTCGTTGGCATATATGTCGCCATCCGGCTTTTTCAGAATGCTGCGGATGATGCTTTCCAGTGTTTTATCTGTGAATGTTATTTTAGTCTGATCAGGCCCGCCAGTGACCGATGGTGTCTCACTAACTGCCGGTTCAGGCGTGGCGGAAGATGGCCCGTGTTCGACGGAAGCAGGGTCAGACGCTTCGGGAGAGGATGCAGGAGTCCCGGTCTTTACTGAAGGTTCTGAAGTATCCGTTTCCCCCGGGATATTCGCTTCTCCGCTGCAGCCTGTCAATAAGGCTGCTATAAGGATAAAGCAAATAATCGCATATTTCCTCATAAAAATCCTCCATGGGACAAAAATAAGGGAGTTTACTCCAAATTACCTATTATGCTTTCATTATATAGAATTATTTGCCAGAATACAATCATGGTTAAAAGTATTTTTCCAGCCAGTAGTTGACCTGTATCATGTAGGCCATGAGCTGGGGAGCGGCCATTAACTGGCCGAACCACGGCTTGCCGTATTCAGCCGGAGTTTCCATGAAGGAAAGGGCTTTCTTTCTGTCAATAATTGACATGATGGGCGAATTGGGGTCGTTAATGATTTCCCTGAACCTTTCCGCGAGCAGACGCTCGTAATTGGGATTATAGGTCTTGGGGTACGGGCTTTTCTTCCTGAACAGGAGCTTTTCGGGCAAAAGGTCCCTGCATGCTTCCCTTAATAATGATTTGGCAATGCCATTCCTGTATTTCATATCCCAGGGCACATTGAACACATACTCGACTATCCTGTGGTCGGCAAATGGCACTCTTGCCTCAAGGCCCGAGTACATGCTCGCCCTGTCCATCCTGTCAAGCAAGGTCTGCATGAACCACCTGATGTTAAGATATGTTACGTCTTTTCGCCTGCTCTCGGCCAGGCTGTCTCCTTCCGTGTACGGGACTTCGCGAAGGGATTCGGTATATCTTGCATATACGTAGTTTTCAAGATCAAGTTCCCGGGCAAAATCTTCGGACAACAGCAGCGTCCTTGTTTTTATATCGCTAGACCAGGGGAATCCATCGGCCCAGAACAGTTCATCCCTGTAGAACCAGGGGTAGCCGCAGAATATCTCGTCGGCGCATTCGCCGGTCAATGCGACTTTATTGTTTTTTTTGACCAGCGAACAAAAGAACAGAAGGGATGCGTCAATATCAACCATTCCCGGCAGATCCCTGGCATCCACTGCCGCATAAAGCAGATCGGCCAGCAAACATTCGTCACATTCAAGGTAAGTGTGGTTAAGGGGGTAGTTTTCAAGCATTATGTCCACATAAGGCCTGTCACGTTCGGGCTGGAAGGCGTTGGACCTGAAATACAGGTTGTTGTCCTTGAAATCAAATGAAAATGTATTCAGAACCACCCCTTTTTCTTTCAAGTAATCCGATGCCACCGCGGTAACGATGCTTGAATCGATCCCGCCCGAAAGGAAACTGCAGACGGGGACATCGGAAACCATCTGTCTTCTGACGGCGTCACGCACCAGGAATGATACCTTTTCTACCGTTTCCTCGTAGCTGTCATTATGGACTTTCGGCTCGATATCCCAATATTTAATGGTTTTCAATCCGTCCGCAGAAAACACGGCGTAATAGCCGGGCCTTACTTCGCGGATACCCCTGAAAACGCCGTTCCCGCTTGTTCTTGCGGGACCTATGCCAAAAATCTCCCTGAAACTGTCCATATCCTTTTCAGGCTTTATGCCGGGGAAGCAAAACAGCGCCTTTATTTCGGAGCCAAACACCAGGGTATTGTCTTTTACAGTATAGAAAAGCGGTTTTACACCCAGGCGGTCACGGTACAGAACCAGCCTTTCGGCCGCGCCGTCCCATATGGCGAATGCAAATATACCGTTGAGCCTGTTTACAAAGTCGATCCCGTAATGGATATAAGCATACAGTATGACCTCCGTGTCCGTTGTGGTCTCAAATACAAACCCTGCTTTCAGCAGATCCGGCATCAGTTCGTCGGTATTATATATCTCTCCGTTGTACACGATCACATATTCGTTACCGTCTGCGACCCTTACGATGGGCTGCCTGCCGTGGGAAAGATCCCTTATGGAAAGGCGGGTGTGGCTGAGTCCCACGTGTTCGGACAGGTACTCACCCACCTCGTCATTCCCGCGATGGGCAATGGATTTTCTCATATCGATCAGGGTATTATGCCAGGCTTCACTGTTAATGCTGTAATTCATGCTGAAATTGCAAAATCCCGCTATACCGCACATATTAGCACCTCGTTTCAGACGGACAGCCTTTTGTCCATAAAAAAAGCACTCACCGGGCAATATACAGCCATTGCCAGGCAAACGCCTTTGTTTACATAATACTTTATATGCTCATGCCGGTCTAATGTTTCCAGCTGTTACTCGTTATCCGTTACTCATTCGTGCCATGGCCTTACTGATGTTGTCGGTGTTGCCGAAAGCGGTCAGGCGGAAAAAGCCTTCGCCGTTGTTTCCGAATCCCGCTCCCGGAGTGCCGACAATGTTGTAATTATGAAGGAGGTAATCGAAATATTCCCATGATGACATATTATCAGGGCATTTGAGCCAGATATACGGAGAGTTGGTGCCTCCCGCAAACCAGATGCCGAGCTTGCTCAGGGTTTCTGTTATAATACGCGCGTTGTTCATGTAATAGCGGATGCTTTCCCTGACCTGGGACAGCCCGGGCTCGGAGAATACCGCCTCAGCGCCTCTCTGCACGATGTACGGAACCCCGTTGAACTTGGTTGTCTGTCGTCTCAGCCACAGCCTGTTAAGAGAGGAATTCTGCCTTACCAGCTCATGAGGCACAACAGTGTAACCGCAGCGGGTCCCTGTAAATCCTGCTGTTTTGGACAGCGAGCAGAACTCAATCGCGCATTTTTTGGCCCCGGGTACCTGGTAGATGCTTGCAGGAAGGTTCTTGTCCTGTATATACGCTTCGTAAGCGCTGTCGAACAGGATGACCGCATCCCTTTCCAGGGCCCAGTCCACCCAAATCTTCAGCTGTTCCTTCGTATAAACAGCCCCCGTGGGATTGTTCGGCGAACAGATATATACTATATCTCCTTCCGTCGAATTGTCGGGCAGGGGCAGGAAATTGTTATCTTCATTTCCGTTTATGAAATTTATCCTGCGCCCGGCCATCACGTTGGTATCCACATATACGGGATATACCGGATCAGGGACAAGCACCGTGTTGTCCGTATCGAATATGTCAAGGATATTGCTGACGTCGCTCTTGGCGCCGTCACTTATGAAAACCTCATTTTCGTCAAGTGAGACGCCTTTTTCTTCATAGTAGCCGCATACAGCCCTTCTTAAAAAGGCATATCCCTGGTACTCGCCATAGCCTTTGAACGTCTCGGCATTACCCATTTCGGCAACTGCCTTTTGCATGGCTTCTATAACGGCAGGCGCAAGGGGAAGGGTCACATCCCCAATTCCAAGGCGGATTAATTCCTTATCAGGATTGCTTTCCCTGTATTCACTGACCTTTTTGTCTATCAGCGCAAAAAGATAACTGTCCTTCAGATTCATGAAATTACCGTTAATTTTCATTGCGATACCTCCAAAGCAGCCTTCACAAGCCCAAGAAACAGCGGATGCGGTTTATTGGGACGGCTTTTGAATTCGGGATGATACTGAACTCCTATGAAAAAGCGATGATCGGGAAGCTCGATAGCCTCAACCAGCTGCCCGTTGGGCGATGTCCCGCTGATAACCAGCCCATTTCTTGTCATGACTTCCCTGTATGCATTGTTGAACTCGTACCTGTGCCTGTGCCTTTCGCTGATCATATCCTGTCCATATAAAACATGGAGCCTTGAACCGTTTTTTATACTGCAGGGGTATGCGCCCAGGCGCATGGTTCCTCCCTTGCGTGAAATACCTATCTGGTTCTCCATAAGGTCAATGACCGGATGTTTGCATGACGGGTTGAACTCAGACGAGTTTGCATCATCCATTCCGCAGACATTGCGTGCGAACTCTATCACAGTAACCTGCATTCCAAGGCAGATTCCCAGGAGCGGAACATCATTTTCCCTGGCATACTGGCATGCGATAATCTTTCCTTCGATCCCCCTGTCGCCGAAGCCGCCGGGAATTATGATGCCGTCTGC
>DUSJ01000213.1 GCA_012842645.1 Clostridiaceae bacterium
CTGAAACAGAATACTGGGTTATGCTGAGCCGCATAGATAATTCGCGTCCCCAGAAAAGGCTGGATCTCGTCATGGCTCTCGGAAGCGTGTCAAAAGCATATGAAGCGGACATGGAAGTATTTCTGAGGGCAGGATTGACAAAAGAACAATACGAATATTTCCATGGTGAAGCAATCAAGGCCGAAGCAGACGATATCATCAGGACATGCGAAGCAAAAGGAATAAGAATATTGACCATATCCGACGATGAGTACCCGGAACTGCTCAGGTACATAACAGATCCACCCCTGGTGCTCTACTGCCGGGGCAGGATCCCGAAGTCCAATTCCTTTGCCATTGTGGGTTCCCGAAAAGCGTCCGGCTATGGAATGGAAACAGCAAGGAAAATGGCATACAGCCTTGCCCTTGAGGATATAAGCATTGTGAGCGGGATGGCCAGAGGTATAGATACAGCGGCCCATGCAGGAGCTCTCGAGGCGGGCGGAGAGACTGTCGCGGTACTGGGATGCGGGGTCGATGTGCCATACCCTCCTGAAAACAAGGGCCTTATGGAGAGGATCATTGAATCAGGCGCTGTAATATCGGAATATCCTCCCGGCACGCCGCCATCAACATTCAATTTTCCGGGCAGGAATCGCATAATCAGCGGGATGTCAGTCGGGACGCTTGTCGTCGAAGCCGGTTTGAAAAGCGGATCGCTTATAACAGCCAATTATGCCCTGGAGCAGGGAAGAGACGTATTTGCGGTTCCCGGCAATATCAGCAGTTATAACAGCATGGGCACCAACAGGCTGATAAAGGACGGTGCCAAGATGGTCCTGAGCGTGGATGACATCCTGGAAGAGCTGAGTTTTGGGTCTGCGCCCCTTGCTAAAAGCAACAGGAAATCCGAAGGAAACAGGACCAGTAACCTGGGGCCTGAAGAGAGAAAAATCATCAATGCGTTGAAAATAGAGGACCTTTACGATGAGGAACTGGCCGAAAAGGTATCAATGGATCTTGCCGAGCTGTTTGAGATCCTGCTGGAACTGGAATTCAAGGGCATAATCAGAAAGAGCATTAATGGGAAATATATGTTAATATCATAGCAGGTCATAACTGTCCTTTACTGGAATAGAATTTAAACAGAAACAGGTTTCAAGGGCGGAAATACCTGTGGGAATCCTTATCATACGGAAAAAGGACCTGGCTCCCGTGCTGATTTCAGCCGCCATCATCATACTCGTTATCGTAAATACGCTGATAGCAAGAGAATACCTGACCCCCGTCTCCGGACAGTACCGTGACGATATACCTATCTACTCGGTCGAATGCGAAGGGAAAAAGTGCGCCATAACATTCGACTGCGCCTGGGGTGCTGACGATATCCCCGATATCCTTGACACCCTTGATAAATATAAAGCTAAAGCCACGTTTTTTATTGTCGGCATCTGGGCCAAAAAATACCCCGACATGGTAAAACTCATTGACGAAAGAGGGCATGAAGTGGCCAATCACGGGTATTCCCACATACATATGGGCAGCATACCCGAAAATAAAATACTTGATGAAATCACCCTGTGCAATGATATACTGGAAGAAATAACAGGCAAAAAAGTTACCCTGTTCAGGCCGCCATACGGCGAATACAGCGCCACAACAGTCAAGGCCGCGAAAAAGCTGAATTGCATATCCATCCAATGGGATGTTGACTCACTCGACTGGAAGGAAAACATGTCGGAGCAGGATATATACAAGCGTGTGATAAACAGATCCGCGAACGGTTCAATCATACTTTTCCATAACGACACGAAGCACACTGCGAGGGTTCTGCCGTCGATACTTGAAAACCTTACAGCAAACGGCTTTGAGTGCGTAACTGTCTCGGAAATGCTGCTGAAAGGCGATTATAAGATACGTTTTGACGGCAGGCAAATCAAAGAATGATAAAAAAACATGTTTAATCCCCTTTCATTATGGTGAAATATATAATATGATTCATAGTAAGCGAAGTATGTTTTATGTAAGTCAGGGCAGTTTACCAAGGCTGAACAAAGGAGCAAAGATTAATTCTAAACGAACTTATTGCTGAATATTAATAATCAGGCGGCATGTTCGATAAATACGAAAGACCTTGAGAGGAGTTGTGTTCCGGATGTCTGGAAACTTGGCTTTGGAGAACAATATTGTCAGTGTTGCAGGGAAGATTATAACTACCCCCGAGTTCAGTCATGAAGTATATGGAGAAGGGTTTTACATAGTTTATATCCAGGTGCCCCGCCTGAGCGAAACCTATGACAACATACCGGTAATGTTTTCCGAGCGCCTGATCAGTCCTGACAATATTGTTAAAGGCAAGTATCTCATTGTTGACGGACAGTTCCGCTCATACAACAATTACAATAATACCGGCGGCCATAAGCTGATGCTTACTGTTTTCGCAAGGGAGATCAAGGTTTCGGACGAGGAAGTGACTAACAGGAATCCAAACCAGATTTGCCTGAACGGATTTATATGCAGGAAACCCGTTTACAGGACCACTCCTTTTGGGAGAGAAATTGCGGACATTCTTCTGGCAGTGAACAGGGCCTACAATAAATCCGACTATATCCCCTGCATTGCATGGGGCAGGAACGCAAGGTTTGCCGGTACTTTCGAAGTAGGAGACAACATTCGCATATGGGGGCGTATACAGAGCAGGGTTTACCAGAAGAAGATTTCCGAGACCGAGACCGAGGAAAGGGTAGCCTATGAGATTTCTGTATCCAAAATGGAGGTAATCAAAGGAAATAATAATAAAAAAGATTAAGAAAGGGGACGATACCCATGATAAAGGTAGTTTATGGGAACAAGGGCATTGGAAAGACGAAGTACCTGATAGCGAGCGCGAATGATTTTTTTGACAACTGCAATGGCGACGTCGTGTTCATCAACCGGGGGATCTCACACATAACCAATCTGAAATATCAAATAAGATACGTAGACATTTCTGATTTTCCCATCAAAACATTGGATCAATTACTTCCCTTCATGTGCGGACTGATTGCACAGAATTACGATATCAAGGCCATTTACGTTGACGGGCTTTCCGAATATGCAACTGACCAGGAGCAATATAAAAGCTTTTTCGAAAAAATAAAATCCTTATCCGAAAAATTCGATACACAGTTTATTTTCTCGATGAGCGGAGATATCAGCAGTATTCCGGATTACGTTAACAAGGAATACTCCTGTTAATTACGATATATATACGGTTTTGACTTAAACCGCATAAAAATGTACTATATAAAGGCGGGGGTAGTATACCTTCGCCTTTATTGATTGGACCTGGGGGAATATTATGCTGCTTGCCGAAGTCGCGCTCTCAGATGCGACAAGAAGCTACGACAAGCTATATAGCTATATTGCGGCTGAAAATGACAACGAGGATATCATGCCAGGGGTGCGGGTCCTTGTCCCGTTCGGAGCCGGCAACAGGCTAAAGTCGGGATGGATAATCAGCACAAGTCATGGCGAGCCTGCCGGGAAACTGAAAAAAATAGCCGGGATAGTTGATGATTCCCCCCTTCTGACAGACGAGATGATAAGGCTGGCAAAATGGATGCGGACACGGTATTTCTGCACATGGGGCGATGCCATACGCCTGATGGTCCCTTCCGGTATCAATCTGAGAAAAATAACCTGGCTCCGCGCATCCAATGAAAATATCCGCGAAAGAATCAATGAACTGTCATTGACCCCGTCCAGGCAGTCTATCATGGAATCCCTCATAAACAGCGAAAAGGGTCTGCCGGAACAGGAACTGGCGAAAGATGATGAATCCCGGAAAGATATCCAGTACCTTGCAGACCGCGGCTTAGTTGAAAAATATGAATCTTTTGCCCAGACTGTCACTGAAAAAACGGTTAAAGCTGTGGTCCCTGCCATCAGCAGGGAAGAGTTCGACGCTATCCTGGAAGAGAGGAAAGTAAGGAGCATTTACCAGGTCCGAGTGATGGAGGTGCTTTTTGCGGAAGAGATATGCGCGCTCATGGACCTTGTCCAGATACCGGGCGTAACCCATGAAACTGTTCGCAGCATGGCAAGGAAAGGCTGGGTTTCCTACTGCGAAATGGAAATCGACAGAAATCCATTCTCGGGCTATGAATATGAAATCGAACAGCCCGGGGAGATCATCCTCACAGATGATCAGAGAGGCGTATTGAATGATATCCTGCCCCTGACGGATACCGGTAGGTTTAACGAAGCGCTGATTCATGGCGTGACCGGAAGCGGAAAGACCGAGATATACGTAAGACTTATTGAAGAAGTCATAAAAAAAGGCAAATCCGCCATAGTGCTCGTGCCGGAGATATCGATGACGCCACAGATGATCAGTCGCTTTATGGCAAAATTCGGAAGCAGGGTGGCGGTTCAGCACAGCCGGCTCTCGCAGGGTGAGCGATTCGACCAGTGGCGCAAGATCATGGCCGGCGACGTCGATGTGGTCATTGGCGCCCGTTCTGCCATTTTTGCGCCGAACAGGAATCTTGGCATGATAATCATAGACGAGGAACATGAACCTACATATAAATCCGAAAACACACCTAAGTACGACGCAAGGCAGGTCGCCCGTGCCCGCTGCAACATGAACGGATGTCTGCTGGTATACGGTTCCGCAACGCCTTCGGTGGAAACTTATTATCGGGCCGTCAATGGGAAAATAAGCCTTGTTAAAATGAAAAACCGGGCCAACTCCATGCCGCTGCCGGAGACCATATTGATTGATCTGAGGGAGGAACTTAAAGCCGGTAACCGCGGCACGCTCAGCAGGAGGCTTGAAAAAGAGCTTGTACTCAACAAGAGGAACGGCGAGCAAAGTATCCTGTTCCTTAACAAAAGAGGGTATGCGACATTCATGCTCTGCCGGGACTGCGGGTTCGCCGTGAAATGCCCTCGCTGCAGCGTTTCATTGACAGTTCATACCCATGACAGGCAAATGATATGCCATTACTGCGGTTATACGGAGCCTGTCCCGCAAAATTGTCCCAGATGTTCGGGCAAAAGGATAAAAGCTTTCGGTACTGGTACCCAGAGAGTTGAAGAAGAACTGAAAAACCATCCGGAAGGCTTCAGGCTGATAAGGATGGACCTCGATACAACGAGCGGCAAGCACGGACACCGGAAAATACTGGACGCGTTCCGCAAGAAGGAAGGCGATATACTCATAGGGACCCAGATGGTCGCGAAAGGCCATGACTTTCCCGATGTGACGCTGGTGGGCATCCTTGCGGCCGACGCATCCCTTTTCATAAGCGATTTCAGGGCGAGCGAAAGGACGTTCCAGCTTATAACCCAGGCGTCAGGACGCGCGGGACGCGGCAAAAAACCAGGCAGGGTCATAATACAGGCCTACAATATCGACGATTATTCCATACAGGCTGCTGCGGCACAGGATTACGAATCTTTCTACAAAAAAGAGATAACCGTGAGAAAGCTCATGCGTACACCGCCATTCTGCCATGTCGGCACCGTGATGGTATCGGGCGCTGATTCCGATGATGCAAGGAAAAGCCTTGAGGCTGTCAGGCAGTATATGGTTGAAAAATACGGAAACACGGATGGCTTTGAGTGCTCAGATGTGCTTCCGATGCCTGTGTTCGTGGTAAGGAACCGCGCAAGGTGGCGGATAATAATAAAAATGGCCTCTATAAATGAAATGGTAAAACTGCTGAACGATACCATAGACGTTTTCCCCAGGCTGAGGACCGGAAAAACGGAAATCAGCGTCGATACCGATGGCAGCATTTGAGCGGAAATATGGCTTTAGTAAACATATTATCTGATATAATAGTCTATGTTCCATCACACTGTCCGGAACGATATCCCATATTCGGATGACATTCTTCAGGTGGCTCCATCCTCAGGCAATTCCGATGTTTGATAGCTAAGGAAGGTTGTCCTGGTATTGTTTAACAGAAATTATGGGTCCGGATCACGGGCTCA
>DUSJ01000214.1 GCA_012842645.1 Clostridiaceae bacterium
GTCAAGGTTAAAAGAGCTTAAGTCCCTGTTGTGCTTTGACCTGATCTCCACGCCGCAGCCCAGGACCTTTATCAGGTCTACAATTATCTCGTTCCTGAATATGCTGTCATACTCAGCTTTGAGGCAGTTCAGGATCTTCCCCCTGACAGGCATGACGGCCTGGAACTCGCTGTCCCTTGCCATCTTGACCGAGCCCAGGGCCGAATCACCCTCAACGATATACAGTTCCCTCTTATTTACGTCCTTGCTCCTGCAGTCCACGAACTTCTTCACGCGGCTTGATATGTCCATCGCCCCGCTGAGCTTTTTCTTTACGTCTATCCTTGCCCTTTCGGCCGATTCCCGGCTCCTCTTATTGATCAGGACCTGCGCCGCAATCTTTTCCGCGTCTTCCCTGTTCTCGATCAGGTAAACCTCAAGCTGCTTCCTGAGGAAGTCGGTAAGCGCTTCCTGGATGAACCTGTTGCTTATTGCTTTCTTGGTCTGGTTCTCATAGCTTGTCATGGTAGAAAAGGTATTGGTTATCAGGATGAGACTGTCTTCGATATCGCTGAACGTGATCCTGCTCTCATTCTTGTTGTACTTGTTATTGTTCCGCAGGTACTTGTCGATCTCAGCCACGAAGGCGGCCCTGACGGCCTTGTCAGGGGCGCCTCCGTGTTCGAGCCAGCTTGAATTGTGATAATACTGGATAGTATTTATTTCATTATTAAAACAAAAGGCAACTTCCATCTTGACCTTGTACTCCGGCTTATCTTCGCGGTCCCTGCCACGGGCGAAGCCCTCGAAACGGCATGGCCTGGTTATTTCCTTCCCCGCGCTCAGCTCGGAGACATAGTCGATGATCCCGTTTTCGTAAACGAAAGTTTCCGTTGTGCCGCTTTCTTCGTCAGTAAATTCGAAGACTATCCCCGCGTTGACCACTGCCTGTCTCTTAAGAACGTCCCTGAAATACTCCGCTGGGATGTTGATATCCGTAAAAACTTCCCTGTCCGGAAGCCAGGTCTGGATGGTGCCCGTATGCTCGTAGTCGGCCTTTGTTTTCTTCAGTCCGCCGCCGTTGTTGCCCTTTTCAAAATGCAGCTCGTACTTGTAACCATCCCGGAAAACCGTCACATCCATGTATGCCGAGCTGTACTGGGTGGCGCAGGCGCCAAGGCCGTTCAGCCCGAGAGCATATTCATAATTTTCCCCGGTATTGTTGGCGTATTTCCCGCCGGCATAGAGCTCGCAGAACACAAGTTCCCAGTTGTAGCGCCCTTCTTTCGGGTTGTAATCCAGCGGGATTCCCCGCCCCTGGTCTTCCACGGTTATTGAACAGTCCCTGTGTCTGATGACCTTTATCAGCTTTCCGTATCCTTCCCTGGCTTCGTCAATGGAATTGGACAGGATCTCGAAAAATGAATGCTGGCATCCTTCCAGCCCGTCAGATCCAAATATTACCGCAGGTCTTAGCCTGACACGGTCAGCCCCTTTCAGTGAGGTAATGCTTTCATTTCCGTAGTTTTTCTTATGTCCGGCAGACATTTTTTCACTCCCAGCGTACTTCTGAGGAACACGCTCACAATACCCGTATTGGTATTGCCCATGCATTCGATCGTGACCCCTTCGTATTCTTTAGTCAGTTTTATTTCTTTATTTCCTTTTTTATATTCTACTAATGCTTCGCTGAAAAAGAGCGAGCATAAGCTCATGGCCTGCTCTTCATTAAAAATGGGTTTCAAATACTCCTTTGCAAGGTTGATTACCCTGTTCAGATCCTTGATGCCGAACTCAGGCATACCGCTTCCGTCAGCCCTGATCTCAACGCAGATCTCATCGCTGTTCTTTTTCGCGTTTATGGTCACTATTTTGTCGCCAGAGGAAAAACTCATCTCATTGTTTTTTCCCATGCTAACCGCAAAGTCTTTAAGCCCTGTACTGATCGACTTCATAACACGGGTCTCCATCTTTTCAACCGGTCCGGATTTTTCGCCCGAAATTCCCACGGCGGCCATAACATAAACGGGACCAAGCAAAGCGAGACAGAACGCTGCGATCAGTATTACACTTAATAATGATACCATAAACTTCTTGACCATAGTAACCCTCCCTGTTTACAACTAAGTGATTAAAACGTTTCAGGATTATAATGTCCAAACAGGGAAGAAACTTGTATCATATTCAGCGGATTCTGAAAATGAAATAAAAATGTAATATAAGCATCTGACTGATAAAAAAATAAAAACCGGCATGATAACTGCAATATCATCATACCGGCTTGTTTTGGGTTTATTCGCTTTAATGGCCAGACATAAACATTGTCTATGATGCGGGGTCTACCTCGCGTTTTTTCTTTTTGATCGCAGGCAGGGCCCTCCGCTGTTCCCCGTAGATCAGGACGGGCTGCTGGCTGTTTGTCACGGTTTCCTTCGTGATTATGCACTTTTCTACGTTTTCAACCGAAGGTATATCGTACATGACATCCAGCATGATGTCTTCCATGATGGCCCTGAGCCCGCGGGCTCCTATCTTCCTTTCGATAGCCCTGTCTGCAATAGCGTCCAGCGCTTCGTCTTCGACTTCAAGGACAACGCCGTCAAGCTCGAACAGCTTCTTGTATTGCTTGACAAGCGCGTTCCTGGGCTTTGTCAGGATATCGATGAGAGCCTGCTTATCCAGCTGATTCAACGTCACCACTATGGGCAGCCTTCCAACGAATTCAGGAATCAGGCCATATTTCAGCAGGTCCTGGGGACTGACCTGGGCAAGAAGCTCGCCCACGTCCCTATCCTTACGGCTCTCTATTTTAGCGCCGAATCCCATGGTTTTCTTTCCTATACGGTTTTCTATTATCTTCTCGATACCCTCAAAAGCGCCGCCGCAAATAAACAGGATGTTGGTGGTGTCTATCTGGATGAATTCCTGGTGAGGATGCTTCCTTCCGCCCTGCGGGGGCACCGAAGCCATGGTCCCCTCCAGTATCTTCAGCAGAGCCTGCTGAACGCCTTCACCGCTTACATCCCTTGTGATAGAAGGGTTATCCGATTTGCGGGCGATTTTGTCTACCTCGTCGATATATATGATACCCTTTTCGGCTCGCTCGATATCATAATCTGCAGCCTGTATGAGTTTTAAGAGTATGTTCTCAACGTCCTCGCCCACATACCCGGCCTCGGTGAGGGATGTGGCATCTGCTATCGCAAAGGGAACGTTCAGTATCTTGGCCAGGGTCTGCGCAAGGTAAGTCTTGCCGCACCCTGTCGGA
>DUSJ01000215.1 GCA_012842645.1 Clostridiaceae bacterium
ATCTGCATTAATTGCTTATAAAATGCCGAGATACTTTCCATGCCGGTCACTATCATCGGAACTATAAGGTAAAGGGCGATAAGCGCATAAACCGGCATGAAACCTATAGTAATGCCAAGGTTCTTCTTCCTTTCCACGATCCTTTCATTGCTTTCCTTCCGGTATTCCCTGTTGAAGCCCATTTCGTTTTCCAGTTCCTCGAATGCTTTTGCCACGTCCAGGTTCTCACACGCAAGCTGCAGATTATCAATTATCAACTGGAATGGCGGGAAAGCGGTTTCCGTCTTGAGCTGTTCCAGGGCTTCCCAGGGACCGGAGCTGAAATTCTGGATACATTTTTGCAATGGAATCTTAAAATGCAGTGAAAAGGTTTCCATCCACTCGAGGATCTCCTGGACATGTACCCGGTTCATATGCATAAGCATCAGTATGATTGTCTGGAATTGCGAGACTTCGTCCTCCATATCTATTTTTCTTGCCCTGGCCAGGAACATGAGACCTAAGACAGGAGCATTGTAACCAGCGATAAATAATGCCAGGCATATGATCAGCTGCCACCACCAGAATATATTATCTGATAACTTTTTCATTTTTCCGCTGATCCTTCTGACTGCCTCCTCGGTTTCCCGGGTGTCCAGCGAACCCCGTTTATCAAGTTCCTGGCGGATCATTTCTTCATCGCTGTTACTGCCAAGGCTGACGATCACTTCCCTGTCCAAATCAGTTATGGCCTGAAGTTTACTATATTCTTCATCAGACAGCCTGCCTCCCAGGTATCCTTCGGGCATCTGGGGCTGATACAGGATTACATGCCTCGTATGAGCAATTAGACCTACAAACAGCATAATGCCTGCTATGAACGAAATAATGCCTGTAATAAGCCTGCGTGTATATAAGGTTTTAAGATTAAGAGGCGCCATGGCGTTTTTTATTAATTCGATATAGTAGTTTTTTCTTGCCGTTATGCCCCTGGGAATTATCCGGTCGACTATCCTGCGAAAAAACCTTTCATAAAGCCGCTGCTCAAATGTTTTGCCTATATATCCGGCATTCATTGGCATTTCAAACCGCTGGATCCTGCGCAATGCAGCGTATGATATTATTGACGCAAAGATCACGATTATCCCTGAGATTATGCCCGGCTTCCCCGAGTAAAAGCTCTCAAGGGGCATGAAATTACCAGCCGCCCAGTTCCTCAGCGGTTTGAGGAAGAATACCGGCAGGATTGATATGGTGTTCAGGCTTTTCAATGCGTATTTCAGTTTTTCCCGCTTATAGAGCTCGGCCTTGATTTCACCGGAAAGATAAGTTATACAGCGTATAAAGACAGAGTTGCCATTAACTTCGGTATCACCGTATTCCTTTGTGATATATATGATTCCGGCAAGCATTTTGAAATACTTGTTTGGAGCTGTTTCGTAGTATTTCTCAAGCTCTTCCTCCGCATCTTTCGATGTCAGGATGTCATTTATCCGTTCGGCCTGCATGTATGCTTCATAGGTACCGCGGCTGTTAAGAAGGCTGCAGGCTTCAAGATTGGCGTCCTCCACTGATTTTTGCTCATAATATTTATGTCTCAGCAGTTCAAGGTACCGTATCTGTTGTTTCATAAGCCTGTTTTGAAGGTTATTAATAAACAGTTCGACGGCAGAATCCCCTATATAAATAAGCAACATCAGCAGCAACATCAGCATGAACAGGTCTTTCGTCATTATCCAGAAAATAACGGTCGCCCACATGCACACTGAAACTGACAAAAGCATCATAACAACAGTCATCTTGCGTACGGTTACTTCATCGGAAGCAGTACTGATCTCCAGCCTTTTCCTGATACTGAACAAAAGGTGTTTTAAAACCGGGACCTTTGACAGCCTGCTATAAATAGCAAGAAAAACTTTGAAACTCCGGGTCCTTTTGCTGCCGAGCCGACCAATATCTTTTTTCTGCTTCCTGATTATCCTTAAATTTATTGCTGTCAATGTTATGGAAAGCGCAAGGCATATTAATCCGAAAATTGTGTATCTGTTCATGCTATGACTCCTTCCTGCCTATGAAAATACTTGTTGCAGAAAGCTTCAAAGTCCCGGGCATCTTTTTCCGTCATGGCTCCCTTCATCTTTTTTATCCTGTCGGGAGAAATGGCATTGGATACGACATAGCGGCCGTCCCTGAACTCAATGATATTTCGTGGTTCAAACAGCCTGTCGTCACTCATCTTCCTGAAATATTCCGCGGCAGTTTCCATAAACGAACCGGCTTTATCCTCCAGGTTGGCTTTATCCCTGAAATCCCCGGGCAGCGGATGATTAGGCAGCTCAACGATTTCGGTAATCCTTTCAATATACCTTTTCCCCTGGTAATCCCTCACCAGGTGGATATCGAAATCCAAAACCGATACTACCTGCTGTTCAGCAATTTTCTCATTGTTGAACATCTCGCATTTCAAAAGAGAATTCCTCAGCGAATAAACAAGGTCCCGTGTCGTCTTGGCATGGTGGGTAAAGAGGGTAAACAGCGATGCTACCTGTGACATCTGTATCATCCACGCCGCAACCGGATCTGTCGCCACCTCGCCCAGTATATGCACGCTTCCGTCGGTCTTTTTCTGGATATCCAGCCCCTGTTGCCCTGAAATGTTCTCTGTCTCCCTGAAAGACAGAATATTCCTTCCGGGATACAGTCTCCTGAGGTTAAGTTCAAAGGCCATTTCCTGTATCCTGAGAGGCAGCGAGGCATAAATATGCCTGATCATAGCCATCAGAAGGGTAGTTTTGCCGGAACCCTGCTGGCCTGTTATTGCTGTTATCATTGCGCCCTTGACTATATACTTGATCAGTTCAATAGGCAAATGGGCGTTTTCATCCCTGATGAGCATTTCGAGGGTTACATTCCTGATATGGAACTTGCGGACGAAAAACGCCCAGGACTCGGAAAAGGGAGGTCTTACAACCAGGACGCGGCTCCCGTCCTTCATTTCATTGACCCTGTAACCGGTAGATTCCGAAAGCTGTCCACCGCGGTTGTACCTGTAAATTATCTGGCATACCCTTTTCAGTTCGCTTTCCGATTCAAAGCCTAAAAAGTCGAGCTTGATCGTTTTTCCCTTATAAAAAATCCAAACGCTTTCGTAGTTCCTTTTGGCTCTTCCGTCAGCATTTCCGTTCTCCGGGTTAAGGAAAGGCATTTTGCCGTTTGTGGAATAAACAGCCGGATCTGAATGGTACATATCGGCAGTGATTCCTGACACACCCGCGGATACACCGTCAATGTTCATGTCCCTTATTTCGTCTATTACTCCAAGCCCCTTGTATCGTTCATATACGGCCTGGGTTATGACTTCAAGGCGGTCGTTGTCGCTTAATGTCAGACCCAAGCGGTCATAGATATCGTTTATATCTTTGCAGGTTATAACATAGGAAAGTTCTCCATCCTCTGTCTCCCTGAGCCTGTCCAGCCCGTAGGTGTCTATCAGGAATGACAGGGCATCAAAGCCATGTTCTTTTTTCAGCATATGGAGAATGATCGCAAACTTGTCCCTTGCCGTAAGCAGGAAAGGGTTGTTGAATGGAATAACGGTATTGATTCTGTCTGACGGTATGTAAGAACCCAGGATGTCATATATGAACGCTTTGACGAACTGCTTATCCTCAACAGAACCATGCATGCATACCTTAAGAGCTTTTTTCAGCTCCGCCCTTTTGTTGGCCTGTTTTTTGAACTCGATCTCGTTCAGTCCCAGTTCGAAAAGGTTCGTCCTGGTAATCTCATTTATGGCATCCTTTACATACTCAACGAGGGCAGGTATCGTATACTTCTGAGGATCGGAATCTTCCGTTACCTCCCTTTGATACTTTGCAGAAGCAAAGAAAAAATACAAAGCGATACCAAGCCCCAGTAAAATAAGTATAATCAGTACCAGGTTCATCAGCTCAGGCAACTCTGCCGCTCCCTTCAACTATAAAATCACACAGTCTGTTCAGCGAACCGATCAAAGCCTTGTCTGCACGATCCTTCGTTTTCTGGCTTAATACTATGAATTCAAACACTCTGCCTGTATTAAGGGCATCCATGAAATTCGTGCTGTTGGGAAATTCGAACAATGATGATTTATCGATCCCATATTTTCTTGCTATATTGCCCCGTGATACCAGTCCGCCATTGTCATAACGCGAAACCACATGGGCAGCCTGTTTCTGCTTCAAAAACGGATACTTGTTTTTTATCTCCGCCAGGTCATCAAGGAGGAACGTGTTCTGGTTTATGCAGAAAATAATCATGTCCGAATTCTCAAGGATCCTTAAGCTGCTGTTTTCATACGTGCCGCTGTGCACATCCAGTATGATCAGATCATAGAATCCCCTGGCACAGTTTATTATGCTCAGCATCACATCAGGATCTTTTGCTGCAGTCCTTTCTCTTTTCGCTGTGCCTGCAAGTACGTCAAGGCGATGGTTCTTAAGAAGCGAATATGTATAGTCGCCGACCATTTCCGGCCTTAGTCTTCCGTTCATGAGGAGCCTTATGAGGGCGTCCAGTCCCTGGTTGCTTAAACTTTGGATGGTTTTCTCAACATCGGCGGGATGCCTGAAGAAATATCCTTCCAATGCGCTCCTTTCAATATGATTATGTGCGACGAGCACTTTACAGGCTGTTTTCAGGGCAAGGGACGAAGCGACAGCCGCCGCAGTGGCGCTGGCTCCTGCCTGACCATGCATGTTTGACCACACTGATATAAGCATCCTTCACACCCTTTCGGCTTTCCTGAAGAGCATGCCCGCTTCTTTTTTCCCCAGCTGGAA
>DUSJ01000021.1 GCA_012842645.1 Clostridiaceae bacterium
GGAAGAGTCAAGGAACAAATATAAACCATACCTCTTCATCGCGGGAATGGACGGTCGGTTTGCCAGCACAATGCCAGTGAAACTGACAACCGGAAGACTTCCTGAGAATCCATCCGAAATAATACTTCCCGCGCACCTTGAAACCAACGGTGGGGTAAAATACTCAGCAGGTGATGTGCTGGAACTGGATATCGGCATTAGGGAATATGACGGCGCTTGCCTGGACCAGAACGTGCCGCTGATGGGTCCGGACGGCGGTGAAAGTGAACGCTTTACAGTAAAAGAGCGGAGGATCTACACCGTTGTGGGATTTTATGAACGTCCAAGCTTTGAACCGTTCTCTGCGCCAGGGTATACAGCCCTCACCATCGATGATGGCGAAAAGACATATACCTATGATGTGTATCTGAAAGTAAGGCATCCCAGGGAATTATATGATTTCATGGATGAAACTTTTTACGGGTACAAACGTACAATTAACAACGATTATCTGAGCTTATTCGGCATATCGAACATGGGAAGCTTCCTTGGCGTATTTTACGGCCTTGGCGCAATCCTGATAGGAATCATAATGTTTGGTTCCATATCGCTGATATATAACGCGTTTTCCATATCGGTAAGCGAGAGGACGAAACAGTTCGGGATCCTGTCCTCCGTCGGGGCTACCAAAAGGCAGTTAATGAGAGGAGTGCTGTTCGAAGCTTTTACGTTAAGCACAGCAGGGATCCCTCTCGGAATACTTGCAGGGATACTGGGTATTGGTGTCACTTTCAAGTTTACAGAAGGATTGTTCAGTTCTTTATTAGGTGGCAGTACGAAAGCGGTATTGCATTTGCATGTCACATGGCAGGCCATTGTCATAGCGGCTGTAATTGGTTTTGTAACCGTTCTTATCTCCGCGTACATTCCTGCCAGGAGGGCAAAAAACGTATCAGCTATAGACGCGATCAGGATGACCCGGGATGTAAGAATCGAAGCCAGAAAGGTCAGGACCTCGGGGCTTATTTATAAACTGTTTGGCTTTGAAGGGATGCTTGCCCGGAAAAACTTCAAGCGCAACCGGAAAAAATACCGGGCAACAGTTGTTTCGCTTTTTATAAGCATAGTCCTGTTTGTTTCCGCATCCAGCTTTTCCTCCTATCTTAAGAAGGGTACAGGAGCTGTGATTGATCCGGCCGAGTACGATATAATTTTTACCTACACGCCTGATACTGCCGAGAAATATACTCTTAACGAAATCTTTGACAGCCTCAGTAATGTAAACGGTGTAACTGAAAGCGGATATGCGGTCATGAACTCTCTTTACCACCCTGAGATTGATGCAGGGAACCTGAGCGATGAGTATTTGGAGTTTTCGAGAAAGTCTTACAATCAGGACCTGAAAGAAGGAGAGTATACCTATATCAATGTGATGCAGTATTTCATAAATGATGAGGTTTTTAGAAGATTTCTTGAGGAAAACTCTATGGACATTGACTTTATTATGGACCCAAACAATCCCCGGCCTGTAGTATATGATTATGTAAAACTGTTTCATTATCAAGAAGAAAAATATTACACTATGGAACTTATTAAGAAAGACGTTAAAACTATCAATATGAGAAAAATGGCCAGTATGGACGGGTTGTTCTTTAGCAGGGAAGAAGAAAAAAATGGCCGGACCCAATACATTTACACGGACGATTACGGAAACGAAATGGAATTTCCGGCCCAGAAGGCACTTATGGATCATTCAATTGAGGTTGGAGCCTTGACAGCCAAAAAACCCTTTATGGTCGTCACAAACCAGGGAAGACATATTTCACTGCTTTATCCATACAGTGCGGCCCATAAGGTGTTGGGAGAAGATTTCGGATATTCAACCGTGCAAATGTTTTTTAAGACTAAAAATCACAGCGCAGTTTATGAAAAAATGCTGAAAGTTTTAAGCACTATGGGACTTGGAACAGGTGAGCTGTATGATTATGCTGAATCACTGGAATCTTCCAGGGCGATTATAACCGTGATCGATGTTTTCTCGTACGGATTCATTGTGCTGATATCCCTGATCGCGGCTGCCAACGTATTCAACACCATATCAACCAATATAGGCCTTCGCCGGCGGGAATTCGCCATGCTGAAGTCTATCGGCATGACACAGAAAATGTTCAATAAGATGATGAACTACGAATGCCTGCTCTATGGCATAAAAGGTCTGCTCTATGGCCTTCCTGTATCCATCGGGGTGACATACCTGATATATCAGAGCATAAAAAGCGGCCTTGAAACCACATTCTTTATCCCGTGGTACAGCATTGCCATCGCGGTGGGCAGCGTCTTCCTGGTCGTGTTTGCGACCATGTTATACTCCATGGACAAGATCAGGAAGGACAATCCCATAGACGCGCTGAAGGAAGAGAACCTGTAAACATATAAATTCATGGAAATAATAAGTAGCCCACCCTTAGTGCTGGGCTACTACTACTGCCGATATAACGATAGGAAACATATAGGGGCGAGCATTGCTCGCCCCTTCTGAATGAGAATGTAAACTTCACGGAAAGCGGTAATCCCGCACGAGATTATTCTTTTGGTTTCAATTCCTCTTTTATGATTTTCAGCGTTTCTATGATTGGCAGGTGCTGAGGACATGCGCCTTCGCACTGACCGCATTCCACGCAATTGGCGGTGTCGCTGCCTTTTTCAACCATTTCCTTGTAATTCCTGCGCGCTTTGCTCCCTGAATCCGCGTTGGCTGAATGGAAGTAGTTATATATACTGAAGCATTCGGGAATGTCCACTCCATTGGGGCAGGGCATGCAGTATCTGCATCCCGTGCAGCCGATCTGCTTCATGGATTTCCATTCATTGGCCAGATCGGTTATGAAATCAACTTCCTCCCTGCTCAATGTGTTGGGGGCCATATCGGGTGAACTGCAAAGTTTTATGTTCTCTTCCAGCTGTTCAAACGTGCTCATGCCCGAAAGGATCACGGAGACTCCGGGCAGGTTTGCAAGCCAGCGCAGAGCCCATTCAACAGGCTTGCGCCTGACAGGATACGATTCCATTTTCCTGAGAATGGAGTCCGGAAGACCGGTTGCAAGACGCCCGCCGCGCAGCGGCTCCATGATAACCACTCCGATATTCTTTGACACGGCTTTTTCAAGCCCTTTCAGCCCGGCCTGGTAATCGGTGTCAAGGTAATTCAGCTGGATCTGGCAGAAATCCCAGTCATATGTGTCAAGAATGTCGGCAAAAACCTCATAGTCATCATGGAAGCTGAAGCCGGCATATCTTATCTTTCCTGCCTTTTTGGCTTCCATGAATTTTTCCCACAGTCCGAACTTCCTGAACTTTTCCCAGCCGCTTTTATCAAGCGCATGCTGCAGGTAAAAATCTATATGATCCGTCTGGAGCTTTTCAAGCTGCTTATCAAGATAACGGTCCCAGTCCCCGGGCTTTTTTATCAGCCATGTCGGGTTTTTTGTCGCCAGCATGACCTTTTCCCGGTAACCGTCTTTCAATGCCCGGCCTACCACTGTTTCCGACTGCCCTCCATGATAAGGCCAGGCAGTGTCAATATAATTGATGCCATTGTCTATCGCATGACGGATCAGCCTGACAGATTCTTTGGTGTCTATGCGGCTTTTCCCGTTTTTCCCTTGTTTTACCGGCATGCGCATGATTCCGTAACCCAGCACTGAAGGTTCAAGGTTCAGTTTGCCAAAATGACGATACTGCATGTTTCTCTCCTTTGCTATCTTAAAGTGATGTCACGACGAATAAATTATATAACATCCGTATAGGCGCCTTCAATCGTTACCAGCAATCATTCCTCGTATTGATGCCCGTCATACTGTGCGGAATCCTTTTCCCTATAAATGGGCGTGCCTGCATGCGTTTTAAGCGGAGCACGGATAGCGGAGCGATAAATCGCTGCAGGCTGCAGCGACTGTACACATATGTGCCAATAGAACCGTCCCCGTGACAACATACTCCCGGCGTGATATTTTATTATTAGGGCAAAAATAACGAATCAGCAGAGGATAGCATTGTGGTAGTAAAAAAGTACTTCAGCGAAATACTTGAAAGGATAGATGATCTGCTTACAAAGGGCAGTTCTTCCGTTATCGTGGCCATCGACGGCAACAGCGGAGCCGGCAAGAGCGTTCTTGCGGACTGGATCGGAAAGCAGAGGGATTGCAACATCTTCCATATGGATCATTTTTTCCTTACTCCCGAATTACGGACAAAAGAGAGACTTTCCGAGCCCGGAGGCAATATCCATTATGAGAGGTTCAGGGATGAAGTCGCGGCAGGTCTCAAAAGCGGCAGGGAATTTCAATACCGCGTATTCAACTGCAGCAGAATGGACTTTGAGGAAGAGCCAGTGAGGGTGACACCCAAAAGGCTCAACATCGTTGAAGGGGTTTACAGCATGCACCCCACGCTCATGGAAATGTATGACCTGAAAATCTTCCTTGGAATCGACAAGGAAGAACAGGGAAGAAGGATTATGGAAAGATCGGGTCCTGTGCTGTATAAAAAATTTATGGACCTATGGATCCCAATGGAAGACAAATATTTCGAGACTTTTAAAATAAAAGAAAAATGCGATTTGGTATATACGGGAGACTGACATGGGCTTAAGGGCAGTTTACGGCCGCGCAGGAAGCGGCAAGACTCACCTTTTCCTGGATGAAATAAAGGAACAGATCAGAAAGGGAGCCGAACATCCGCTTATCCTTCTCGTGCCCGAGCAATTCTCGTTCCAGGCTGAAAAAAGCCTTATATCGGCCGTCGGGACCGGCGGGATCATAAAAGCCGAAGTCTTAAGTTTTCAAAGAATGGCATACAGGATATTCAACGAGGAGGGCGGTATTACATATCCTCACATACATCCTGCCGGAAAATCTATGATAATATACAGGATCCTGGACAGGCTGAAGGACAGCCTCAGGATTTTTTCCGGGGCATGCGAACAGGACGGATTCGTCAGCACCGTTTCCTCCCTGATAACCGAGTTCAAAAGGTACAGTGTCACGCCTGAGCGCCTTAAGCAGGCAGGAGACGAACTGCCCGAAGGGGACATGCTCAGGGAAAAACTCTATGAACTCAGCCTTATCTTCGGCGATTTTGAATCTGTTCTTTCTGAACGGTACAGGGATTCCGACGACGATCTTACCCTGGCGGCAAAAAAACTGTCAGGATCAAGACTGTATGATGGCGCTGATATATGGATAGACGGTTTCAACAGCTTTACGCCCCAGGAATACAAAATGATTGGCGAACTTATGAAAAAGGCCCGGAACGTGAGTGTCAGCCTGTGCTGCGATTCCCTTAAAAATGAGGTTATCGGGGAAACCGATGTGTTTTCGCCTGTAAAACATACATGGAAAAAGCTCGCAGCCATTGCGAAGACCAACGGTGTTGATGTTCAGGAGTCCGTTTTCGCAGGCGATGAGCTTTACCGTTTCCGGGAAAGCCCCGAACTCCGCCATCTCGAGAAGAATTACTACTCGTTCCCCTTTGAGGTGTATAATAAAAAAACCAGGGACATATCCCTGTTCTCGGCAATGAACATATACACCGAGGTGGAATCGGCAGCCTGCGAGATAGTCAGGCTCTGCAGGGACGAAGGTCTGCGCTTCCGCGATATAGCAGTAGTTACGAGAAATCTTCCTGCTTATGAAAAGTTCATAGAGATAATCTTCTCCGAGTATGAAATCCCTTACAATATCGACCGGAAAACCGATATCAGCAACCATCCCCTTGTAAGGCTCATCCTGTCGATGATGGATATCTTCATTGAAAACTGGTCCTATGAGAGTGTTTTTCGTTACCTGAAAACAGGTCTGACAAAAATAAACCCGGGTGACATAGACAAGCTTGAAAATTACGTGCTGGCCTGCGGCATCCGCGGCAGCAAATGGCTTGATGAAAAGCCCTGGGATATGAGCACGGAACTGATTCCCGATGACAGGGATTCAGAAGAAGAGAGAAAATTCCTTGATGAAATAAACGGTATACGCATCAAGGTGATAGAACCCCTGGCCAGGTTCAGGAACAGGACCAAAGGGAAGCATACGGCGCGGGAATTCTGCGAGAGCCTTTTCGATTTTCTCTGCGAGCTTGACATACCAGGTGCCATTGAAGAATGGATAGCCAGGTTCAGGCAAAGGGGCGAACTGGCTGCTGCCAGCGAATACTCTCAGGTATGGAACACTGTGACGGAACTTCTTGACCAGACAGTCGAAGTTATGGGCGATGAGACTTTCGGAATAGAGCGCTTCAGCAGTATACTGAAAATCGGTCTGGGAGAATACAGCATCGGAACCATACCGGCAGCGCTGGACCGGGTCTTCGTGGGAAGCGCCGAAAGGTCACGGAGCCACGAGGTCAAAGCCTTGTTCCTTCTTGGGGTCAATGACGGAATTTTCCCTTCTGCAGCCATGAAGGAGGGTATCCTGTCGGACCAGGACCGTTCTGTCCTTAACGGACTGGGTATCGAGCTTGCCGGAGACACGAGGACACAGGCTTTCGACGAGCAGTTCCTTGTTTACAGGACCCTGACCCTCACCAGCCGTTACCTGAGGATAAGCTGGCCCATAGCCGACCAGGAAGGCAGGTCCATGAGACCGTCTGTAATAGTGTCCCGGATAAAAAAGATATTCCCTGAAGTCAGACGGGACAGCGATATTATACCCAGGCTCCCCGACGAGTTCGACATGGAATGGGTATCAAGGCCCCGCCCCGCGTTCAGGAAGGTAGTTTCCGCTATCAGGCAGAAATCCGACGGGAAAGAGATAAACCCTGCCTGGAAGATTGTCTACAGGTGGTTCAAAGATAATGATGAATGGAAGGAAAAGTGCGGTGCGATAAAATCAGCTTTCGCCTACAGGAACGAAGCAGAAAAAATAAGCGATGAAAAAGTAAGGCTCCTGTACGGCGAACCGGTCCTGTCAAGCGTGTCCAGGCTTGAAAAATATACTTCCTGTCCATTCGCCTTTTATGTCCAGTATGGTTTGGGAGCAAAAGAACGAAAAATTTTCCGGCTGGCTCCTCCTGACATTGGGACTTTCATGCACGCAGTCATTGAAAGGTTCTCAAAAATGGTCATAAAGGGAGACGTGACCTGGCGCACTTTCGACAGGGAATGGTGCAGGGACCGGGTATCAGAAATAGTTGACGAGATGCTCGAGAAAATGCAGGGCAGGGGTCTTGCGGCGTCGAAACGCTATACAGCGCTGGCTGCAAGGCTAAAGAGGGTCGTGACCAGGACGGTCTGGCTGATCGCCGAGTATATCAGGAGAAGCAGTTTTGAACCTGTCGATTACGAGGTCGGTTTCGGAGAGGGGGAAAAATATCCTCCCATTGTCATCGAACTGGATTCGGGCAAAAGAATAGTGCTCAGGGGCAGGATCGACAGGATTGACGAGCTTAAGACAGGTGACGGGAAATACCTCAGCATCATCGATTATAAATCAGGAACAAAGGATTTCAGACTGTCCGACCTGTACTATGGCCTGCAGATACAGCTCATAACATACATGGACGCCATTTGGGAGAGCGAAGAAAAGAAAGCGGACATCCCTGTTTACCCCGGCGGCATGCTTTACTTCAGGGTGGATGACCCGATAATAAAGGACAGGAAAGACCTTACAGAGGAAGAGATAGAAAAGGCCATAATGAAGAAACTGAGGATGAAAGGCCTTGTGCTGGCGGATGTCAGGCTGATAAAGGATATGGATAAGACAATCGAAGGCTCTTCCCTGGTTATTCCGGCCTCCCTGAACAAGGGGGACGTTATTGGGAAAAACTCGTCCTGCGCCACGCTGGATCAGTTCAGGGTTATGCGCAGGTTTATCCGGCGCCTGCTTAGGAAAATCGGGAATGAGATCGCTGAGGGGAGGACGGATATCAGGCCGTGCAAAAAGAAAGGGATCACGGCCTGCGCATACTGCGGGTTCCTTTCTGTGTGCCAGTTCGACGCCGCCAGGAAGGAAAACACATACAGGCTCTTGTACGATAAATCCGATGATGAGATTTGGGACCTTATAATGAAGGAGACTGCCGATGAGTGAAACCAGATGGACGCTTGAACAACTGGATGCCATAACCGCAAGGGACTGCAGCCTGCTAGTCGCCGCAGCGGCCGGCGCAGGCAAGACTGCGGTTCTGACCGAGCGTGTCATAAGAAAGATAACCGATCCCAATGATCCGGTGGATATTGACAGGCTGCTGATCGTCACCTTTACAAACGCTGCAGCCTCGGAAATGAGGGAGAGGATAGCTTCGGCCATTTCCGAAGCCCTGGACAGGGATCCCGGTTCCCGGCTTATCCAGAGACAAATGGCGCTTTTGGGAAAAGCGAGCATCATGACCATCCATTCCTTTTGCATGGATGTGGTACGCGCCAATTTCCAGGCCATAGATATAGACCCGAATTTCAGAATCGCTGATGAGACCGAAAGTACGCTTATGAAGCTCGAAGCTCTCGAGGAACTGTTCGAAGAGCAGTATGAAAAAGAGGATAACAGGGATTTCTTCGACCTCCTGGAAAGCTACGGGGGAAACCGTGACGACCAGACTGTCATGAATATGGTACTGGACCTGTATGATTTCGTACGGAGCAGTCCCTGGCCTGAAAAATGGCTTACTGAAAAGACAGAAGCGCTGAAAGTCCCCGAGGGAACGGATTTTGCATCAACGGTATGGGGCAAAGTACTCCTTGACTCAGTGAGGATAGAGACAGCAGGCATAGTACATATGCTGGAACAGGCCATCAGGATGCTTGAAACGGCAGGCATCGAAAAGTACCTGCCGGTTTTCAGGGAAGACCTGTCCGCTTTCGAAAACCTTGGAAGATTCATTGACAGTAAAACAATTCAGAAATCTTCTGACATATGGGACAGCGTTTATGATGCTGTAGGCTCGATCGGTTTTTCAAACCTTCCAAGATTACTGAAGAAAGATTACGAATCGGAGCAGATGGAAGAAATCGCGGAACAGGCAAAAAAAATACGGGACAGCGTAAAAGCCCGAATGAAAAAGATCAGGGAAAAACTGATGCCTTCACCATCCGCTGAATGCGTCAGCGAGCTTGGTTCAGCATATCCCGCGATCAGGACCCTGGCTTCGCTGGTTTCCGGTTTTTCAGCCAGATATGATGAAAAGAAGAGAAAAAAATCGGTCCTGGATTTCAGCGACCTGGAGCATTATTGTCTCAGGATCCTTTCCGCGGCAGATAATGAAGGGAACATGGTCCCCTCGGACATAGCCCTGAGATACAGGGAACGCTTTTCCGAGATAATGGTGGACGAGTACCAGGACAGCAACCTCGTCCAGGAGACCATAATCAACCTTATTTCCAGGGTACAGGCGGGCAAACCAAATATATTCATGGTAGGCGATGTAAAGCAGAGTATCTACCGGTTCAGGCAGGCAAGACCCGAACTCTTCATGGACAAGTATAACCGTTACCCGGCCGGAAAAGGCGGGCCTTTCAGGAAAATCCTGCTGTATAAAAACTTCAGAAGCCGAAAAAATGTTGTTGATTCAGTGAACTATATCTTTGGCCAGATCATGTCGAAAAGCGCCGGCGAGCTGGATTATACCGTGGAAGAAGCCCTGAACCCGGGAGCGAGTTACCCGGATCCGGAAAACGAAAACGTGGTCTGCGGCGGAATGACCGAGATCC
>DUSJ01000216.1 GCA_012842645.1 Clostridiaceae bacterium
AAAGTCAGAAACATGATTATCGGCAAGCAGACGAGGACAAAGGTGAGTATTTGTTATCTTGATGACATTGCCAATAAGGACATTCTCAATGAACTGATCAACCGGCTTGAAAAAATCGATTTCGACAGTATCCTGGACTCGGGTTTCATTGTCGAATTTATAGAGGATTCTCCCTACTCGCCGTTTGATACGGTCGGAAGCACCGAGAGGCCTGATATTGCTGTCGCGATGATGCTTCAGGGGCATATAGTCGTGGTGGTGGACGGAGCTCCGTCTGTACTTACGGTGCCTTTCCTGATGAATGAGTATTTCATTACCAACGACGACTATTATATAAATTTCTATTTTTCATCGGTAAGCAGGATTGTAAGGGTAATCAGTTTTTTTATTACGGTTCTTTTACCTGCCTTTTATGTGGCTATCCTGACCTATCACCAGGAAATGATCCCATCTCCCCTTCTGTTCAGCATATCGGCGGCAAGGGAAGGAATACCTTTCCCAACGGTTGTCGAAACCCTGGGGTTGCTTGTTGTTTTTGAAATATTGCGTGAAGTGGGTATGAGAGTTCCCATGCAGATCGGCCAGTCCCTCAGCATACTGGGAGCTGTTGTCCTGGGCACTGCCGCCGTGGAAGCCAGGCTTGTAAGCTCATCGGTTATCATAGTCATCGCTCTTACCGGCTTGACGGGAATAATGTCAATAAAGATAAAGGGTCCGGCTATACTGATCCGATTTTCTTTCGTATTGCTGGCGGGATTCCTGGGACTTTACGGGATAGTCTGGGGAATAATAGTCGTGACTCTTCATTTGTGTTCCCTCAGATCCTTTGGTGTCCCATACATGATGCCCTATACCTCTCTCAAGCCGGGCGAAGTCGCTAACACTATCATAAGGGCTCCCCTCAGGTTTCTGAATAAAAGGGATAAGTTTGTGTCAGGAGAAAACAAAATGAAAATGGAGGAAAAGGACATCTCGAAATGAAAAGGCTTTTACTGCTTCTTTATGTGATCATGTTTATCCCGTCTACGACGGCCTGCTGGGATTCCAGGGAAGTTGACAAGTTTGCCATTGTAACAGGTATGGCTGTCGATAAAACAGAACAGGGCAAATACCTGGTGACCTTTGAAGTAGCTGATTTCATCCAGTCATCGGAGGGGCAGACAATAAAGTCAATATTGATAGAATCGGAGGGGGAAAGTATATTCGAAGCGGCACGGAATGCCCTGAACATAAACGCGCCCAGATTATATTTCGGGCATACTACTGTCGCAATTTTCAGCAAAGCGGTAGCCCGGGAAGGAATGCTGAAAGTACTGGATTTTTTCCTGAGAGATGCCGAGCCCAGGCTGAGCATAGATCTTTTTATTTCAGAGGAAGAAACAGCAGGTGAAATATTAAGGACCAAGCCACTGACTTCAGAGTTTGTTGCTGTTGAAATAACAGACATAATGGATGAGCAGAAAAACCTTTCAAAAGCCCTGGCGGTACCTGCGTACAAGTTTATAAACGCCATGACCGGGGAAGGCATATCAGGGATTATGACTTCCTTACGCATAACGGAAAACAATGGGGAAAAAAATGTGAAAACAAGTGGAACTGCAGTTTTCAAAAATGACAGGCTCATTGGTTTCATCAATGAGGAAGATACCTTTGCCCTGAGTTTTATCCTTGATGAGGTAAAAGGCGGGGTCCTGGTGGTTGATGTCGGAAATGAAGAGAAGATGTCCCTGGATATAGTGAACAATATAACAGACGTCAAGCCTGCCAGTGAAAACGGCGAACTTTCGGTAAAAGTGAAATTAAAACTGAAAGTTGCGCTGATCGAGCATAATTCCGCAAGGAATTTCAACAATAAGGAAGGAAGGGAAGCCCTGGTGAAAATGGCCAGGGAGCAGCTAAAAAACAGGATTGAAGGCATAGTGAAAAAAATTCAGAATGATTTCGGGGCAGATATATTCGGCTTTGGCGACCTGTTTTACCGGGACCTTCCGAAAGTATGGAAAGAGGTAAGGAAGGAATGGGACGATATTTTCAAAAATTTAAAGGTGACAGTGGAACCTGAGATCAAACTCACACATACAGGCTTGCTGCTGGAACCTATCGAGATTGGTGACTGAAAAATGTATGTAACTTTGAGCATATTGATCATAAGTCCTCTGTTTGTGATTATTGATCTTATACCACTTTACAGGAAGAAAGAGTGGGCAGGTTTCTTCCTGTTTGGTATCATGCTCGTATTTTCCATTGTCCTTGCGGTAATTATGGATCTCAGGGTGGATGTGCCAAGCCCTGCAGAGCCCATAAAAAGGATAATAACGTTTATTGTCGGACCAGTGGACCAGTAAAAAGGGAGAAACGAATGGGAAAAGAAGTCGTAAACCAAAAACAGGCTATTACTATCATGGCGACATTTATTATAGGAAGCAGCACCATTCTGGGCTCCGGAGTGAAAGCGAAACAGGATGCATGGTTAGCCATCATCATTGCCATGGGTATATTTAGCCTGGTAATCCCCATTTATGGCAGGATATGCAGCATCTATCCCGGGAAAAACATTTACCAGGTAATGGAACTGCTGCTCGGTAAAGTGGCCGGCAAGATTATATCCTTGCTTTTTGTATGGTATGCCTTCTTTCTCGGCGCCCTGGTAATCAGGGATATTTCAGAGTTTGCCCGCACCGTTTCCCTGCCGGAGACCCCGGAATGCATTTTCGCGTTTTTTGCTGTGCTCCTTATGATATTAACAGTAAGAGGAGGGGTGGAATTACTCGCCAGGTTCCTCGGGATATTCTTTCCCATATATATTTTAATGATCCTTACGGTTACCTTTGTA
>DUSJ01000217.1 GCA_012842645.1 Clostridiaceae bacterium
AAAATCGGTCGAAGAAAATCCGGTCGTCGTTATCATGGAGCTTGTCTGGAAAAATGAGTGCCTGAGGCTGTCCCAAACATTATCATATACATTGCCGCAGGTATTCCATGTCAGCAACACTACAGCTCCGGCTATTGTAAACAAGTAGAAACGGAACTCCTCATCCCTGAATATGTTTTTAAATCCGCCATGCAGCGTTTGATAATGAAGGGAAAAATTAACGCCGAATATTAACATGAACACTGCAATGACTATCTCATAATAAACATTGTTGTATTCACCCACGCTCAGGTTCTTAATGGAAAAGCCGCCCGTGCCGGCAGCCGACAAGGCATGGACAAGAGAATCGTAAGGGGGCATTCCTCCTGCCAGCAGCATTATAAACAATACGAATGTCAAAGCCGTATACATGATATAAAGAATTTTTGCGCTCTGGCCTATTTTGGGAACCAGTTTGCCGGGATCGGGCCCGGGGCTTTCAGCTTTCATCATCTGGATTGTGCTGGCTCCCGCGGCCGGGAGAACAGCAAGCATCATGACAAGAACGCCCATGCCTCCGATCCAGTTTGTGAAACTTCTCCAGAACAGAAGACCTTTGGGCAGGCTCTCGATGTCCCTCAATATCGAAGATCCTGTCGTAGAAAGACCTGATACGGTTTCAAAAAAAGCATCAACGAAGGAAGGAATGCATCCGCTTAAGAAAAATGGCAGCGCGCCAAAAAGAGACAGCAGTATCCATGCCAAAGAAGCAATGGCAAACCCGTCCCTGGTATATATATTCCTGTTCCTGACCGGTATCCTGAACATGCAGAAGCCGACAGGAACCATAATGCCAATCGTTATCAGGAATGACATTGCATCCCCTTCGCTGCATATCAGGGACACAACCAGTGAAGGCAGCATTATAGCCGCCCCAACCATCAAAACGATTCCAAGGTTTTTGATTATCAGCCTAAAATTCATTTCGATCCCCCTACTGAAGCTATCACTTCATTCAAATCAACTATCCTCTTGTTAACTGCTATTACAAGCACGTTGTCCCCGAGCCTGACGCAGTCATCGCCATGGGGGATGATGATCTCGTTTTTCCTTGCGATGGCGCCGATAATAACGCCATTTACAAGCCTTAGATTTTTAAGAGGAATGTTCAAAAATCTCAATGACTTAGTGGCGGTAAATTCCAGGACCTCCGCTTTTCCGTTTATGATCTTGTAAACGGTATTGGCCGGGTTATTTAAAGCGCTGTTGAGACCCCTTACAAACCTTAAAATGTAATTGGCCGTAATCAGCTTGGGATTGACGATACTGTCCACTCCAAGCACTGTATATACAGCCGGATTGTTTATCCTCGTGATCTTGGCTATCACCTTTTTGACCCCGCACTGTTTTGCCAGAAGAGCGGAAATAAGGTTTTCCTCGTCTCTGCCTGTGAGAGCCACAAAGGCATCCATATCACACAGGTTTTCGGATTCGAGAAAGGCCTGGTCGGTTCCGTCGCCGTTGATTATCAGCGCGTCGGGAAGCATCTCGGAAAGCTCGATGCACCTTTCCCTGTCAATTTCTATTATCTTGACTTTCATGTCTATCTGCCTCAGCAATAAGGCAAGGTAATGGGCAACCCTGCCGCCGCCGACCACCATGACATTTTTAATCTTTTGGGTCAGCAGCCCGATCTGTTTGCAAAATTCGGTAATATCGCTGGGTTTCCCGACGATATACAATATATCTCCGCTTTTTATAACGAAGTCTCCGTTGGGGATTATCACTTCGTCGCCTCTCTCTACGGCGCCGATCAGGATATTGCCCGCTATCCTCGAAGGAAGATCTTTCAGGGGAATGCCTATTATGGGCATATTATGATTTGTCCTGATCTCAATGAATTCGATCCTGCCCTTTGCGAAATGCTCCACGTCTGTTGCCGGCGGAAATCTCAGCAAACGGCCTATTTCCCGGGATGCCGCCTGCTCGGGATTGATAACAAGGTCCAGTCCCAGCTCGGCTTTAAGAACTGACAGTTCGTTTGCATACTCGGGATCCCTGATCCTTGCGACGGTATGTTTCGCTCCCAGCTTTTTGCCTGTCAGGGCGCATACCATATTCATCTCGTCACTGGAGGTGGCTGCTATCAGAAGATCGGCAGTTTTGATCCCTGCTTCCATCATGATCCTGGTACTTACCCCGTTACCCCTGACGCACATGACATCAAGACTTTCACTGGCTTTTCTCAGCGCTTCAGGGTCTTTGTCGATGATGGTGACATCATGATCTTCCTGCGACAGATGCTCAGCGAGGCTGTATCCTACTTTGCCATCCCCTATGATGATGATTTTCATATAATAACCTTCTTTAAAATATTATCATCAGACATAATCAGATTATTTATAAATTATTATACAATGTCAAGTCATATCTTTAAACTCTGAAAATGTCATTCTCCGCTTGCCTGTAAGAAGAGAAAACATTTTTTCTATAGTTTGATCGTCTCGCCGGTTCTCAGAAGGTATATGCACTTTTCCTTTACCTTTCTTCCCGTAAGACTTTCAAGGGCTTTAGCGTAATATTCCATCTGGATACTGTATCTCTTCCTTACAGTAGCCTCACGGTCGGAACTTATATAATCAGTCTTGTAATCCACTACAACCATGCCGTCAGCTTCCTCGAAACAACAGTCTATTACTCCCTGGACAAGCACTTTCTCATCTTTTGCAGGACTGGTTCGCGCCATGCCGAGTTCCTCGCATGATATTTCTATATTGAAGGGAACCTCTCTCAAAATATTGGATGATCCCAGCATCCTTTTACCCAGTTCGGAATTGAAAAACCCTGAAACAAGGGAAAGGTCGACGCTTTCTGCCTGAGTC
>DUSJ01000218.1 GCA_012842645.1 Clostridiaceae bacterium
AAGACCCGTGCCCTTGTACCATTCGAGGATGTCCTGGTGAGATTTCATTACATGATAGTAAATCGTTTCCCAGATATCAAAATCCCCGGAAAGTTCGGATAAAATATCAAAATATTCACCCGGACTCAGCGTATAATAGATCTGTGAGAAGCGGAAATAGTCCTTCCATTTCCTTGAGGCTGCAAGCTCGTCAATGATCAGGTGGATAGGCTCGTTAAAATTCATCGGCACCTGGATCGCCAGAACGCCGTTACTGTTTCTTAACACGTTAAGCATACTTAATATCAGGTTCCTGTGGTCCGGTACCCACTGGATACAGGCATTCGAGAACACGACATCAAAGCTTTTATCAAACTGGGACAGCTCAGTGCCTGCATCGCATTTTTCAAATTCCAGGTCCGGGTAATTCTTTTTTGCCGCCGTGATCATCTCGTCAGAGTTGTCTACGCCAAGGATGTACGCATTCGGAAACCTGTCGGCCAGAACCTTTGTGCTGTTCCCCGGCCCGCAGCCTATATCCAGTATCCTTTCAGGGTTGTCCAGCCTGATGCGGTTGGCCAGGTCAATGGCAGGCTGTGTACGCTGCGCTTTGAATTTTAAATACTGCCTTGAATCCCAATCCATAACCTTAACTCTCCTTTGCTTTGGTTTCTGTAGTATCTGTAAGCTTCTGCCTCTTTTCTTTTAATTTTATGCCCATCCAGATTATCAGCGGGGGTATTGCCGATGATAAGGCGCTTAATATACTCTCCAGAACCGGTATGCTGTCAAATATGACTTGTATGCTGAGGATTATTGGGTTCAGCAAATAGTAAAAAGTCATATACCTGTCTCCACCGCCGGTCATTATGCTTGCGGTAAAACTTGCAGCCCAGATTACCAACAGAGCTGCCCACAGGAAGAAAACAGGCATCAGCTTATCTTTTCTGTTTTCCGAATCTTTCAGTTTGTATCCTGTAATTAAATGCAGCGCGTAAAAAACAGGAGTCACGACATGCGCGAAAATCCAGAGAAATATATATGAGAAAAACAGCAAAGCAATAATAGCGGCAGTAACTATTATATATCCCAGGAATACTTTCAGTATATTTTTAAGCAGTGTTTCCCTTGACATAATATCACCTTAAAGTATCTGTGTTTGGAATATTGTAACATATTGCAACGGATATAGTAAAAATATAGTTAAACATAGAGGTGAACATGATGAGACTGGAAGGGAACCGGATCGAGCTGATTCCTTTGACAGGAAGACAAATGAACTTATGGCTGGAAGATGTGAAAGCCCTGGAAGCCGAGTTGAACTGCACTTATCGCGGCGAACCGGTCATGGGGCCTTTTGTCGGCTTTGTGCGCAGTAAGGCTTCCAGGGCAGAAAATGATCCGGGCAATTACTTATTCCATGCAATATGGTTTATAGTGCGCAAAACTGACAGGATCGTTATGGGAGAGATCGCATTTACCGGTACTCCGAATGAAAATAATGAAGTAGAGATAGGCTATGGGCTTAATCCGGAGTTCCAGGGCAAGGGCTATATGACGGAAGCCGTCGAGGTGCTCTGCAAATGGGCTTTGGCCCAGGAAGGAGTAAGCCATGTTATAGCTTCAACTGATAACAATATCAAATCGGAAAACACATTAAAAAGAGCCGGTTTTACTAAATACAAGCAGGACGGAACTACCTCCTGGTGGAGGATATAGGAATTCAGGTTATTCAAATAAAGACATCAGCGTCCATTTCCTGTGTTGTCTTCAAATCAACAATAAAACTCAAAAAAAGGCAATTGCATAACAAGACTATTACCTTAGCCTGTTGCTACAATTTATATGCATGTAAAGATCAGGCTATAATGCCCTGTTTATTCTTGACGAGGAGGGTCTCAAATGGAATATCCTCCGGCTGAATCAGTTGCGGTAAAAAAACGGGAACGATTTTCTTCAATTCGGTCGGGCAAGCGCAGGAAGACACTGGCGCTTCTCTCTATGGTTGCTCCCGCGGCAATCTGGCTTTTTTTGCTGCGATATCTCCCGATGGGCGGCATAATCCTTGCGTTTAAAAATTACAAGGTTTATCCCAGCAATCCGACTTTTGTCAATAACCTGATCCACAGCAAGTGGACCGGGTTTGATAACTTCAAATTTCTCTTTATGACTGATGACGCGTGGATTATGATACGCAACACCCTTGCATATAACATGACATTCATTATTCTGGGACTCGTCATCCCTGTCACCTTCGCGATAATGATGAATGAACTGACCAGAAAGCATGCCGCAAAGTTCTATCAGACGCTGATGTTTTTCCCGTACTTTCTTTCATGGGTAGTTGTCAGCTACTTTCTCAATGCCTTTATCGATCCGCAGTACGGGCTTATTCCCATGGCTCAGAAAGCGGCCGGCGAGGCCGTGACATCATGGTACACAACAACTAAGCCCTGGCCATATATCCTGGTATTTGCAAAGCTCTGGAAAGATGTAGGCTATTCCACGGTACTTTACCTTGCGGCGATTACAGGGA
>DUSJ01000219.1 GCA_012842645.1 Clostridiaceae bacterium
AAGCACACCACCTGCAGCTTGGTTTCCTGAAGCTCCTGCACGGGACCAGGATACGCGCGGAAGCCGACAGGCACGGGTACAGGTTCAGGGATTACCCCCCTTACGAGGTTATCAGCAACAGGTATATCAGCGCCGATGAAATACTTATGCTCAAGGGCATAGAAGAAGTGCTGGACAGGGCATGGAATTCCGGGAGACTGAGACTTACGCTGGATTACTTTGCAGGTTTCTTCCCTTCGCCATTTGATATGTACAGCAATCTGGCGGAGTTCTTAAGGCAAAAGGGAAGGCTTTACCAGCCTGTTTCAGCGCCGAACCTTTTCCAAGCCTTAAAAGAGTTTTCCGAATCGGTCCGGGGAATCGACAAGCTGACACTGGATTCCTGCCTTGCCCTTGACTATGCATGCTCCATGAAAAACCCCGTGATTCCTGATTTCCTGGGAGACAGCGAAGTCAGGGCGCTGGACGGGAAAGAAGCGCTGGAGTCAATAGGCCGGGAATGGAGAAAGGAATACAGGAAGACGATCCTGGCGCTATCAGGCAAATTCCCGGTTGAAAACGCCTCCTGCATGTTCCGCTGCCTGACGGAAAGCCCTGTCACCGGAAATAATGCTGACAGCGCTGTCACCGGGAAAAATAATGAAGCCGGTCCTGGTACTGAAGATGTCAAATTGGGTAAATCAGAGAATAGAATTTTACCAGGCGGTGTTGGCGAAGTCAGCCGGGTGATCGTCGACACGACCGATATCGACCCTGTTACAGGCAGGGCGGTTCCTACGGCGATTATATCATCTGACTGTGAGAAAACTGATTTTTGAGCAGCTGCCGCCTGCCGGATACAAGGAAAACAGTGCCCTGATGTTTTTGCAGGTCCGGGAACTCTTTACCCAAAGTAGAATTGAGTGTAAAATGAATATGAATATGTATTTGTAGAATATAATGGTGGTGAATTATATACAGATGTCAGCAACAGGCAGAGTAGTTTCCATATTGTCAGGCGTCGCCGTATTTGTAATAATGCTGGTTCTGAAAATCGCCTTGCAGTATGCCCTTGTCGCGGGAGTGATAGGGTGGCTTATAGCTGCCCTGGTATTCCTGAAGAAAGATAGCGGCGATAAGGTTATTGTAGACAGCTCAACACGTTCTGAAATAGAGAATACCATAAAGACGGGCCGCAGGCTGACAGCCGGAATGAGGCAGGCAGTCAGAAAGCTGTCCCAGGTGGAGATTACCCAGGAAGTGGAAGATCTCTGCCGCATTGCCGAGTCAATGTTTGAACTCCTGAGAAAGGACCCCAATGACCTGCGAATCGTCAAGCAGTTTATAACCTACTATCTTGAGCCGACCCATAAGATCATTGTCAAGTATGTCGAGCTTGCGACCACCAGGCCCATGCCGGCTGACGCGGTTGAAACCCTTGAAAGAACCGAGAAATCACTGAAGAGCATTCGCGCAACTTTCCTCCAGCAGAAGGAAAGGATGCTGACAAACGACGTTATGGACCTGGATACGGAAATAAAGGTGTTTGAAACCCTTTCGGGCAATTACAGCCCTGTGCAGAAAGACAAGGATAAAACATCCCAGACTCAAAGCGGAATATAAGCCGACATACATGTTTCCTGCTTAACGGGGTAACCGGGGAAAGCGTACTAAAACATAAAGGGAGAACAGGCTGGAGCGGCTAAATAACCTTAAATGGAGCTTAAGCCGGTAATAACAGGAAAAAATCCTGTTGATTATAATAATTTCAGAAAGGTAAGGTAGAGGGAATGAACGGACAATATCAATCCTTGCCTGCCCAGGCTCAGGCGCAAACTAACTCGGCAGACTTTTATGATGTGATCAAATGGAATGAAATGACCCCTGAAGAAAGACAGCAGGTGTTGGATATTGCTGCCCAGATCGATATATCCGATTCCCAGAGCATAATCCAGTACGGCAACCTTGCCCAGAGCGACATATCCAAGTTCTCCGACGCCATGCTCGACCAGATCAGGGCAAAAGACAGCTCCGAGGTAGGAGACGTGCTGACAAATCTCCTGATAAAGGTCCAGGATGTCAATGTGGATGCGCTGGAAGCAAACCAGAAAGGTTTCTCGCTGTCAAAAATGTTCGGTGGAGTAAAGAGGGAAACCCAGAAGTTTATTGCCCGTTATGACAAGATCAGCGATCAGATAGAGAAGATCATCGACCAGCTTGACAGGGCAAAACTTCAGCTCATCCGCGACATAGCGGCCCTGGATACCATGTATGAAAAGAACCTGGATTATCTCAAGCAGCTGGATATGTATATCATGGCCGGTTCGCTGAAACTGAAGGAACTGAACGACAAAGTGATGCCGGAACTCAAGGAGAAAGCCGCCAGGACCGGCGATCCCGTCGACGCCCAGAAAGTCAAGGATATGGCTGACCTGATATCAAGGTTCGAAAAGAAACTCCACGACCTGAAGCTAAGCCGCATGATCGCCATCCAGACGGCGCCGCAGATCCGCCTGATCCAGAGCAACGACCAGACCCTCGTGGAGAAGATCCAGAGTTCCATCATGAATACGATTCCTCTCTGGAAAAACCAGATTGCTATAGCCATCACCATGCTCAGGCAGCAGGCGGCACTTAAGCTCCAAAGGGATGTCACCAACGCGACGAACAACCTGCTGGCAAGGAACTCTGAGATGCTGAAAACCAGCTCCATTGATATAGCTCGTGAAAATGAGCGGGGCATTGTTGACATCGAGACTCTGAAGAAAGTCAACGAGGACCTTATCGTAACCCTCGAAGAGACTCTCAAGATCCAGCAGGAAGGCCGCGCAAAGAGAGCCCAGGTGGAAGCCGAGCTCAAGACCATGGAGGAAGATATCAGGAAAAAGCTTCTTGAGATCAGGGACAGGGTATAATATGTCAGGGATTAACCTAAGCCTTGACATAAGCCGATATTAAGACATATAATGTGTTATAACCATGGAAAGCCATTGAATGGCTTTCCGCTGTTATTAAAAGAAAATACCGATGCAATGACCGGACGAGTAGGATCCCGCAAGGTCCTCACAGAGAGCGATGGCAAGTGCTCCGTTTTCCGGAAGGATGTTTTCCGGAACCGGGGCGGTGGTGGGAGCCCGCAGGATGGTGGGATCTGAAGATCAGCCGTGAGCAGCAGCCTGAAAGGAGGCAACAATGCTTCTGATTAAGGTGAGCCGGGTAAGGCCGTTATCCCTATCGAGTGACAGGTTTATACTCCATATGCCTGTAATTTGGGTGGTACCGCGATTCAAGCCTTTCGTCCCATACGGATGAGAGGCTTTTTTGATGGTTGGAATGCCATATACAGCGCTTACTGCAATATAGAACAGGAGAGGATTGATAAAATGTCGGTGGACTATGGAAAAACACTGAATTTACCGAAAACTGACTTCCAGATGAGGGGCGGACTCCCTGAAAAAGAGCCGAAGATGCTGAAAGAATGGGAGGAAAAACAGCTTTACAAAAAGCGCCTGGACAGGAACAGGAACAAGGGCAAAAAATTTGTGCTCCATGACGGGCCTCCGTACGCCAACGGGGGAATCCATCTGGGGACTGCCCTGAATAAAGTCCTTAAGGATATTATCATCAGGTATTACGATATGAAGGGCTATTATACGCCTTATGTGCCCGGCTGGGACACCCACGGTCTTCCTACCGAGCAGACGGCTATCAAGGAGAAGGGTCTGAACCGCCACGAGGTTGGCCCGGTGGTTTTCCGCAAGGCCTGCGAGGAGATAGCCAGGAAGTACCTCGACATCCAGCGTGAATCGTTCAGGAGACTGGGCGTGCTGGGAGACTGGGACCATCCATATATCACCTTTGAGCCCCAGTTCGAGGCGAAGCAGATAGAGGTATTCGGCCAAATGGCCAAGCTGGGCTGCATTTACAAGGGCATGCGCCCGGTTTACTGGTGCCCGTCCTGCGAGACTGCCCTCGCCGAGGCCGAGATTGAGTACCAGGATGACAGCGGGACATCCATTTACGTCAAGTTCCCGGTAAAGGACGACAAGGGCAGGCTGAAGGGGATAGTGGACAGCCTTGATAAACTTTATGTAGTGATCTGGACAACCACCACCTGGACCCTTCCCGGCAACCTCGCCATCTCGCTGAACCCGGAATTTGTCT
>DUSJ01000220.1 GCA_012842645.1 Clostridiaceae bacterium
CTTCCAGCGGACGGCGGGGATTGTTCAGCCATACGTCCACGCCCTGGATAAGGTGCCTGGCTATGGCCATATTATAGTTTTCAAGCAGGAAGATCTTGCCCCTGAATCCTTCCCTCCTGGCGATATCATAGATGTTCTTGATGACCTGGTGGGCAGGATGATCGGCCGGGTGAGCCTTTCCGGCAAATATGATCTGGACCGGCATGTTCTTGTCGTTCAATATTTTCTCAAGGCGGGCCAGGTCCCTGAATATAAGGTTAGCGCGCTTGTATGTCGCGAAGCGCCTTGCGAAACCGATGGTCAGAGCCTGTGTGTCAAGCTGGCTGTCCAGTTCGTTGACTTCATGAAGTGGGATCCCGTTATGGAGATACTGTTTTTTCAGCCTTTCGGTGATAAAACGGATCATTTTGGTTTTAAGGACGTTATGGGTCTTCCAGATCTCTTCGTCGGGAATATTGCTGACAGCTTCCCATACTTCGGGATCATTTATCCTTTCCTGCCAGTCTGACGGCAGGTATTTATCGAAGAGATACTTGAAGCTTGGAGCCAGCCATGTCATGGTATGTATACCATTGGTAACATGGGTTATGGGTACTTCATCCTCCGGGATGTCAGGCCACACGGAGTTGAAGATATTGCGGGACACGGCACCGTGGAGCTTGCTGACGCCGTTCCTGCAGCCGGCCATGTTCATTGCCAGGACAGCCATGTTGAAAGCGTTGGGTTCGCCGGGCTTTGCCCCAAGGCTGAGGAATTCGCCGCGGGTAAGACCGAGCTGACCCCAGTAGTTGCTGAAATAGCGGTCGATCATCTCCACCGGGAAAACGTCGTTGCCAGCCGGGACGGGCGTATGGGTGGTAAAGATCGATGACGAATAAACAATCTCTTTCGCTTCCCTGAAAGGTATGTTCTTTTCCATCACGAGTTTGCGTGCCAGTTCCAGCGCCATGAACGCGGAGTGCCCCTCGTTCATATGGTATACGGTGCCTTTTATGCCCAGTGCGTCGAGGGTGCGTATTCCCCCTATGCCAAGCAGGATCTCCTGCTGGATGCGGGTCTCCCTGTCACCGCCGTAGAGCCTTTCGGTAAGAGCCCGGTCATACTGGTTGTTTTCCGGGACATCCGTATCCATCAGGTACAGGTTGACACGGCCGATTTTTATGCACCAGATGCGGGCATAAACGACGCGTCCCGCCAGTTCTACATAGATGGTCAGCGGTCTTCCGCCGGCATCAAAAACGGGGGACACGGGAAGCTGTGAGTAATTGAGGTCGGTAAAATGCGTTTCCTGCCATCCCTCGCTGTTGATGCGCTGTTCGAAATATCCCTGCTTGTAGAACAAGCCTATGGCTGTAAACGGCAGCCCCAGGTCGCTGGCGGTTTTGCAGTGGTCTCCCGAAAGGACGCCAAGCCCGCCCGAGTAGACGGGCAGGACCTCGTTAAGTCCGTATTCTGCCGAGAAATAAATGATATGCTCATCTTTATAATCAGGGTAATTTATGCTGAACCAGGTATCCTTCCGTTCCATGTAACTGCGGAAATCATTCAGGACCTTTTCGTAACGGTTCATGAAATCCGCGTCGGAAAGCTTTTCCTCAAGCTTCCTGATGCTGACTTCCTGGAGGAACCGGACCGGGTTCCTGCCGAGTTTCTCCCATAGCGGCAAATCTATATCACGGAATATATCGGTTGCTTCACTGTTCCATGTCCACCAAAGGTTAAATGCTATATCCCTGAGACCTGATAGTCTTTCAGGCAATGTTGTTGTTACTTTTATTTTTCCGAATTTGTACATAATACCTCCTGGTTTATATATAATGTCCGAAAAATCCGGTACATTTATGGTTTTATATATACCCCGCCGGTATGCCGGTTAATACACTGTGCGATAAATTTATACCAGGGGATATTTTATTTTATGCTTTTTATATTACTAAGAAAATAAGAAAAAAACCATAGGTTTTATGGTAATATAAAGTAGGCAAATATATTGTTGTAAAAGAACGAAATATATTATAAACTAAAAAATAAAAGCTGAATAATACCATCAGACGAAGGAGAGTACATATATGCCTTCAGATAAAGTGCTAACGATAAAAAGCAGTAATTTCGAAGAACTTGTCCTGAAATCTCCTGTTCCCGTGCTGCTGGATTTCTGGGCCATATGGTGCGGCCCATGCAAAGCCATCAGTCCTACCATAGATGAGCTTGCCGAGGAATACGACGGCCGGTTTAAGATCGGCAAGGTAAATGTCGATGAAGAAACAGAACTGGTAAAAAACTTCAACATCATGAGCATACCCACATTGATAGCATTCAAGGATGGCAACCAGGTCGAAAGGATAACCGGTGCCAGGTCCAAATCCGACCTGAAGAATCTTATAGACAAGTACCTTAACGGGTGAACGTATTATTGATTGATAGGAGTGTTGGTTATGTCAGGCGAGAAAAAATTCGGCACATCATTATTCGGTTTCAACAAATCGGACGTAAACGCATACATTGAAAAAATACTTTACGAGTTTGACCATCGTCTGAAAGAGAAAGATGACGAAATATCCAACCTTAAGCTGCAGATCCGCGAGATGAAAGCTCGCTATGAGTCTGCTGCGCAAAACAGCGAATTCTTTGCGAAGGAAAAGGAAAGGATAGCCAGCGCTCTTATCACAGCACAGGAAAAAGCGGACGCGATCATCGAAGAAGCGGTCAGGCGAGCGGAAGAGGAAAAGAACAGGCTCGAACAGGCCCTTGAAAAGGAAAGAGAGAAGATTATCGATATAAAACGCGATATCAAGACCATGAAGGAACAGGTAGCGGATATACTCACCAGGTTCCTGGGAGAGCTGAACGAGACGGAAAACTACATAACCGTCAAGGAGGCGGCATATACTGTGGAACATACTTTGAATGAGAACCAGGGGACGTGATTTCTTGGATAAACCGCCGTATAATCATATCATACGGCAAAGTCATAAGGCAAATGATCCATGAAGACCCTGTTTTCATAAACAGGGCTTTCTTATATCTATGTATACAGGGGCAGTATCTTGTACCTCTTCCCCGCGGAAAGGCATGGCCGTCGTCCGGGCGAAGCTAAGGATCTCTGTCCTAACACCATACAATATTTGAATGTAGCAGTGGGAGCACAGGAGCCGTGCGAGACTGCTGAAAGCAGCTTTATAAGCGGTTTCGAACTGACCCCAGGCTTCCAGGAAAGGAGTAATCACCATGACAAAAGAGATGAAGAAAGAATTACTGAACATCCTCAAGAACAATTGCAGACTGAGCTATGAAGAATTGGCCGTAATGATCGGCTCGACCGCGCCGGAAGTC
>DUSJ01000221.1 GCA_012842645.1 Clostridiaceae bacterium
GCACAGGGAGCGTAAAGCTCTCCCTCTACCTGACCCTGTGCTTCTTTTAGGAGTTACGACCATGCCGAATTTTACATTAAAGAATCTTTTAATAAAACTTCATAATCGAGACTAAATCATCCCCGAAAAATAAATACTTAATATATGCCCATATTTCAGTTTGGTTGAGAGGACAGATGTGATGCTTTACAAGAGAAGCCAAAGGCTTGGTATACTCTCATGCCTTATATTGACCGTGCTTATTTTTGCCTTTTCCGCATGTTCGGGTCCGGGTAAAAGCAACAACGCTGTAACTGAACCCATATCAGTATACGTTATGCCGGCTTCAAGAGGAAATATTGACAGCCGCATTCTTTACACCGGTATAGTCATGCCGGAAAAAACCGCTTATGTATCGCCTGTAATATCCGGCAAAGTTTCTGATTCTTTCTTTGAAGTCGGAGACAGGGTAAAAAAGGGCGACCTGTTATTCGTTGTTGAGAATGAAGAAATCGAAGACAATATCCGCATACTCGAAGAACAGATGAAAGCGGCTGAAGCAGGCATGGCATTGGCTGAGGCAGGTGCTGTAGCCGCAATGGGAAGCGGGTTTGAAAGCCAGAAACTCCAGTATGAGTCAGCGCTTAAAACTGCCGAGTATAATTATGTTGCCGCCAAAAAACTTTATGACAGTTGCTGCCTGCTTTATGAAGCCAAAAAGATAGATGCGTTGGAATACGGCAAGGCCAGGAACCAGTTTGAGCAGGCTGAAAATGCCCTGGAAACGGCAAGAAGATCATATGAACTGTTCATGGAACATGTCTCCCGGGATACGGCAAGGTCAGCGAACGAACAGCTCAAACAGGCAACAGCGTCATATGACGCGATAAAGCTCCAGCTTGAAAGTGCAAGGAAAAAACTTGAATATGCAAAAGTAACCTCTCCGATGGACGGGATAATAGCAGTAAAGGATCTCACGGAAGGAGCGCTTGTTTCAAATACGATGGTGCCTTACGTAATCATTGATATCGACAGGGTCAGGATATCGGTTCCGGTCACCGAAAATGTCATAGGCAGGATAAAAAAGGGGGACATGCTGGAAGTTTCCGTTCCCGCAGTCAATAAGGAGCCTTTTACCGGAGAAGTCATGACAATCAGTCCGGCTCCTGATCCGGAAACGCTCACTTACAATGTTTCGGTCGGAATATTAAACGAGAATAACCTCATAAAGCCTGGTATGACAGCCAAAGTGCTGATCCCTTCCGAGCAGCGTGAAAACGTTGTCCTGGTCCCCCTCGGTTCTGTTATGTCCGACAGTTCAGGTGAGTTCGTTTTTATTGTGGAAAATGATACGGCCAGGAAGAGACCTGTCAGCACAGGAATAGTAAAAGATGACATGGTGGAAATCATCAGCGGCATCAACGAAGGAGAAATGGTGGTAGTGAAGGGGCAGCAGTTCCTTGATCATGATTCGCCGGTAAAGATAACAGGGGAGGGCAGGAAATGAATCTTCCCGGTTTGTCGATACGTCGGCCCACAGCCGTTATAATGGCTATACTTTCCCTAATGCTCATTGGTTCAATCTCGTTATCGAGACTGAAGCTTGATCTTCTTCCTGACCTTAATATGCCTACTGCGGTAGTTACTGCGAGATATGAAGGCGCAGGTCCAAAAGAAATCGAAAGACTTGTAACCATACCGTTGGAAGAAGTGCTTGCGGCCACCACCGATCTGAAGTCCATGGAAACGATTTCCGCCAGCGGTTATTGCCTTTGCATCCTGTACTTCAATGATAACACGGATATGAACTTCGCAGCGCTCGAGATAAGGGAAAAGGTCGACATGGCAAAGGCATACCTGCCGGAAGGTGTCACCGATGTAATGGTCATGCGTATCGATCCTGACAGCATGCAGTCGGCTTTCGAAATAGGCATCAGTTCGGATATGAGGCTTGATGAGCTTACAAGGCTCGTGGAGAGCCAGGTTGCGGGCAGACTGGAAAGAATCAGCAGAGTAGCCCAGGCCATGGTTTCGGGAGGTCTTGTACAGGAGATCCGGATAAAACTTGTAAGGGAAAGACTGTCCATGTACGGCCTGGATGAAAGCTTCATATCCAGTTATATCATGACTGGAAACCTGAATATACCTGCTGGCAGTATCGAAACAGCCGGAATGACTATAAACATTAGGATTGCCGGGGAATTCGGGTCGGTCGAGGAAATCAGGAACCTAACTATTCCAACTTCCGCAGGGTCCACGGTTTTACTTAGGGATATTGCGGACATAGGTCTTGTGGAAGCTGAAAAAACAAGCGAAAGCTATATAAACGGAAAGCCGGCGCTGAGTATTTCAATACAGAAACAAAGCAATGCCAATGTCGTGCAGGTATGCAGGGAAGTGAAAAAAGAGCTGGCCCAACTTGAAAAACTGTACCCGGACATTGAATTCGATATTATATACGACAGTTCAAAATATATCGGCATGGCCCTTGATACGGTGGCCGAATCAGCAGTCAAGGGCGGGATCCTTGCGGCCGCAATTCTTTACCTTTTCCTGGGAAACATCAGGGCTACCCTTATTATAGCCTTGTCAATGCCTGTGTCCATCATTGCGTCATTTGTACTCATGTATTTTTCCGGGATCAGCCTCAACCTTATTTCACTGGCAGGCTTTGCCCTCGGCATCGGGATGCTGGTTGACAACTCCATAGTCGTTTTGGAGAACATATACCGGTACAGGGATGAAGGCAAAGACCTCAGGACGGCAGCGGAATACGGGACAAAAGAGGTCATGCTTTCAATAACCGCATCTACATTCACGACCATTATAGTTTTCGTGCCCGTAATATTCGTTGAAGGGATAACCGGGAAAGTATTCAGGGAAATGGGGCTTATTATAACTTATTCCCTGGTGGCTTCACTCATTGTAGCCATAACATTTCTGCCCATGATGGCTTCAAAACTGATGAACCCGGGAAAGGCCGGCGGGGCAAAAAAGGGATTGCGGATAAAACTGTTTGATGGATGGGAAAAATTTTACGGCAAGGTGTGTGATAAGTACAGGAACTTTCTTGAATACTCGCTGAAAAAAAGCGGACTTGTGATTGCGGCTGCTGCGATAATTTTTGCGCTGTCGCTGACGGTTTTGCCAGCCATAGGGTTTGATTACTTTCCGGCTATGGATGAAGGCATAATAAGGATAGAAGTAACGATGCCCAGGGGAAGCGCCCTTGGCAGTACCCGGGAAATTGCCTTTGAAGTGCAGGACAGGATAAAAGATATACGGGAGATCAAGGGTATAAGCATGACGATCGGAAACGGAGATATAATCCCGGACAGATACGGCGCTGAAAATGCCGTGATCAATGTAGATATCGGAAGCATGGTTGGAAGAAAAAGAACGATTAAGAACATTGCGGATGACATAAGGAACAGGGTCTCATCAATTGCGGGTGCAAAGATTAAGGTTATCGATGACAGCAGGGTCATGGGATTCTCAATTGGATCAAATAAAGTGGATATAAGGGTCACAGGCGAAGATGACGAAATACTGGCCAGGGTTTCCGATGACCTGATGGAAATCTTAAGCGGGATAGAAGGAATCCGTGATCTGACAGGTTCCCATGACCAGGACATAGAAGAGGTGTCCATTGTAATAGACAGGAACAAAGCCTTGCTGTACGGCCTGACTCCTGCCCAGGCAGGAATGGCTATCCAGGCCGGGGTCGATGGTATCGTTTCGTCACGTTACAAATACAGGGGTTCGGAAATAAATATAGTTGTCAGTACGGCGGACGGAAATATTGAAAGCCTGCAGGATATCCTCAATATATCGCTCCAGGGCCGCAATGGC
>DUSJ01000222.1 GCA_012842645.1 Clostridiaceae bacterium
ATCGGAGAGCTGAAATAGGATTTGAAATCGCGTTTCATTATAGCAAGCATTATGAAACAGCCTCCTTTTCTTCGGTTCTTGTAAGCTGGAGGAAGATCTCTTCAAGAGTCAGGTTAAGAGACCTAAGCTCAAGGATCGGGAAACCATGCTGGGCCAGCTGGTTGAACATTGGCTTTCTCACGTCGATGTCCTTATCGGCTTCTACAATGAAGCTGCATTCGTCATTTTTAAGCTTCGTGCTGGATTCAATATACTTGACTCCATAAATTTTGGATATGATATCCTTTACCTTGTTTTCGGGACCTGCTACCGTCACCGTGAACCTTGAGAAGTCGGACAACGCCTTGGACAGGTTCTCCGGCGTGTCGATGGCTACTATCCTGCCTTTATTGATAATGACTACCCTGTCGCATACCGCGCTGACTTCGGGTAGGATGTGGGAACTGAGTATGATGGTATGGCGCTTGCCCAGGGCCCTGATAAGGTTCCTTATCTCGATAATCTGCTTGGGATCAAGGCCAACAGTGGGCTCGTCGAGTATGAGAACCTCCGGCGTGCCTACAAGAGCCTGCGCAAGGCCGACTCTCTGCTTGTAACCCTTGGACAGGTTCTTTATCAGCCGGTGGCTGACATGGGTTATCTTGACAAGCTCCATTATATCTTTTTTCTGGCCTTTCCATACCTTCGCGGGCACGGATTTAAGCTTCGCGCAGAAATCAAGATATTCGTTGACCGTCATGTCAAGATACAGGGGCGGCTGTTCCGGCAGAAAGCCTATCTGTTTTTTTACTTCCAATGGATTTTCAAGAATATCCTTGCCTGCTATCCTGACTGTCCCTGAAGTTGAAGATATGAATCCGGTAAGGATGTTCATGGTCGTGGATTTCCCCGCGCCATTGGGACCAAGGAAACCAAGGATCTCGCCTTTCTCGACCGTAAAGCTGATATTGTCCACAGCCACAATCTTGCCATAGACCTTGGTCAGGTTTTGAATCTCTATCAAAACTATCCCTCCTTATTTCATTAGGACCGGAATTACAGCCTTCGGACAGGCCGGTCAAAAATATAGCGGGCTTCCTTCAATTATTTCAGTAAAACCCGCCATATATAGGATGACTTAATTATGCTATAAATTAATGAACAATTTATGAACATATTGTTAATAATTAAACTCCCATGATGTTATATCCCGCGTCGATATAAATGACCTCTCCGGTCATCCCTGAGGACAGCGAACTCAACAGAAAAACAGCCGCGCCGCCGAGATCATCAAGGGTGATATTTCTCTTCAGGGGAGCTTTTTCCTCGACGATAGCAAGGATATCGCTGAAGTTCTTAATACCCTTTGCCGACATGGTCTTTACCGGGCCGGCCGAGATGCCGTTCACGCGGATGCCGCTGCCGCCAAGTTCATATGCCGCATAACGTATGCTTGCCTCCAGCGCCGCCTTTGCTACACCCATGACGTTATATCCCGGGGAGACCTTGGCAGAACCCCTGTAAGTAAGGGTCAGGATGCTCCCTCCTTCGGTCATGAGTTCCTTCGCCCTCCTGGCCACCGCAATGAACGAGTAAACGCTGATGTCCATGGCAAGCTGGAAGCCTTCTTTTGACGTATTGACAAACGTGTCCTGCAGGTCCTCTGCCCGAGCGTAAGCTATGGCATGTACCAGGCCGTGAAGTACCCCGAACCTGTTCTTAATCTCATTGAACACGTTATCTATATCCTCTTCTTTTGAAACGTCACATTGGTAAACCGCAACGCCGTCCATTCCGCTTACCAGTTTTTCAACGGCTTCCTTTTCCCTTTCCCCGAGGTAGGTGAATATGAGATTGGCGCCCTCGGCCTTCGCAGCCAGGGCTATCCCCCATGCTATGCTCCACTTGTTGCGGACGCCCATGATGAGTATATTTTCCCCTTTAAGCAGTTCTCCCATATTAAAACCTCCGTTTATTATCTAATATTATTATCTGATAATAATCACTATACAATAAACAGGCTTTTTGTTCAAGCATGTAATGTAATTGCCCGCGCCTGGCCGTGGCGAATATTCGACAGACTGTGCGGAGATTTAGACCTGTGAAATTATTTGCACTGGTTATCTGTAAACCGGCGTATGCGACTAAAGGCGGAGCACAGATAGCGGAAGGGTTTGTCTATATCAAACCTTGACTAAATATATCGAAAAATGTCGAAAGCCAAGATTTCATGCGGCTTTTGTTGACTTTTCTGAAAATGGATGATATATTCTTCTTAATCAATGACCCTTGGGGGAGGGAAATACGAATGAAAAAT
>DUSJ01000003.1 GCA_012842645.1 Clostridiaceae bacterium
GGAAGAATAGACCGCGGCAAGACACCAATCCAGCACGGAGATCTGGGTACTGAAGAACCTTTTATTGGTCAGCCGTACCTGGTATGTGAGAAGACGGGAGAAGGACATTATCGAAGTGAATGGCTTGATATATCCCAGAGTATGAAAAAAAGAGCATTGGAAGAGTTAGGACATCCCGCGGAAGGAACATCATACGGTCCTTGGCTTGTCTACAGGTATGGCGGATGGTCTTGGACTGGCCCGCGATAATGGAGGCAGAGAATATGTATAAAATAATGAGAATATTATCCTTAGCGTTTTTGATATTTCTTTTTGCGATAGTATTGTCTTCATCATCTTTCGCCGGGAACAACGACAGCCAGCCCTCAGACGGATACGCGGGAAAAGGAGACGATAAATGGAAGTATAACCTCAACTATTCTGGTATAAGAATATCAATATATTGGGCTCCTAATGAAGTTTCATTCAGCTCCGGTGAAGGTGTTATTCAAGTTGGAAACACTGTTGATGTGTCCAAGACTGGTCCATGGGAAAAGGTAAAAGTATATACAGGATTTTCAATTTATGATTATATGAATAAAGACTCTATCGGAAAAGGTAAATCATACGATTACATAACTTCAGATGATGAACCCTACGACTGGGTCGGCTACGGGGATAAGCCGGAAATAAGGAATATAGTCAACACCATGCCCGATGTATGGACAGGTACAAAAGCCCAATGGGATGAATGGTTTGAAGGACCCATTGACCCTGTCACTAAAGAAAAAGGGTACAAAAATATCCCTGACATTGCAAAACTCTGTGGTGCGGAAATAACAGCAGAAGATTTCAAAAACGGCATTCTAACCGAGCGGGGGTTCAGGTCTGAGCCAGGCGTTTACAAAATCTTTTTCGAGCCTATTATATATCCAATCATGGATGGAGTTTGCGCAGCAATGACCCTTAGGGATCTTATCCGTTGGGAGGAAGCGTTCCAAAAAGGGGAGATAAGGACATCTGACGGGAAAGAACTCATTAACTGGATCACGCCCGTTTTTGTCTATACCGCCAACTCACAGTTCCTGATAGAAAATGAACCCGCCATATGCATGTACGGCAAAAACCGTAAGGACTATGAAAATGCATACAAAGAGACCAATTATCCATTATTCCAAAAGAACATGTCGATAGTGGATACATATAAAGTGGTATACAAGTCAGACGATATAGACGAAAGGCATGCCCAGCGAGCCGTGATAAAGGAACAACTCAATCCCCAGGGCGGGATCATATATAACTCCATGGGCGTAGGAGTGATAACCCCCTTTAACGATAAGAAAGAAAATGATCCCGAGCCTGTGACCGAGATTAAACAGGAAGAGTCTTCCCTGGACATCTCTGTAAACGAAAATGCCTTCATAAAGGCTTACCCGAGAGACAATGAAGCTTTTGACGTAATGAAAGGAATCCCTTCTGGTGAACCGGTCTATGCCCAGATTATCACCGACAGCTATATATACCGACTAAAAACCAATACCGTCAGCGGTTATACCACCACTACTGTAACAGTAGAATACCCTGACGGGGACGGGAATACCCAAACCACCAGGGTCCGTGTATCACGCCCGTATTCATATACCGAGATCATATCATTTGAGTTATACGGAATAAAGGATGCCATCATCCGGAACAATGCCCTGCCGGGAAAAAAGGTAACACTCACTCCCGGAGGGGGATATTCGACTCCTTCCTGTAATGTTACCCATGACCCTAATGATACATATACCTACCATGTATTGAGGACTCCCGATAAAACAATAAAATTAACGGCTGCTGCCACCGAGAAAGAAATAATGGCTGCGGCGGAAGCGGCAGTTTCATATCCAACCGTGAGGAATGATAAGCTCATAATAAACGGCCAGGTAATACTTGATCCGTACACCGGATTATCATCAAATACAACTCCTCCCAAAACAGGCCGTGATGTGCTTTACGTCCCCAATATAGTCATCCCTGTATCAACGGAAAACGGGACCTATGAGAGCAGCGGGACCATAACCTATGAAAGGGTATATTCATATAATCCCGAAAGCCAGCAGACATTAACCTTCAGTATTGACAACATAAATCCCATAGTAGTTCATACTCCTGTCTGCGCAGGAATAAGCATATCAAGCGACGATGTTCATAACCAGAAAATGAATCCATCCAATACGGCCAGCGCTGTAATTTTGGGAAGACCTTTCACGGTGGATATCTCTAACAGCGGAACCCACAGGAATATCAAGGGCTATGGGAACAGGGATTACACCAAATACATAAAGGACCGGGAGATACGCTTTCCGTTCGATACATACCTTGGCACCGACATGACAGGAACCTATCTCAAGGCCAATACATGGTATTCTCTAAGCAGTCTTGGGTTCTCCAATTCGACAACCCGTATTGCCTTTTATACACCTGTCTGGGTCGACGAAGGCATATACAACGTGGAAATCCGAAACATAGCCATAAATGATACCTCTAAGAAAAGCGAAAACAGAGCCAATCTCAACCCCATAAACACTGCGGCGTCTGCAAGCGGTACCGTAGAAATATCGGGCCGGGTGTTTGACTTTGCCATTACAGACATAAGCGATGTGGCATGGGAGCCGTTTTTCAGGAAAGCCCCGGGCAGCTATGAACACACAGGGAAGGTCTTTTACACGGGCCCCAATAATATCGACGGAATCCCGGACAGCTCAAGGAAATATATCATGCCTGTGATGCCGGGGAAGAACGATGTAAAAGGGTATCAGCAGCGGGCTGTAAAACTCGGCTATACTATCAGGTTCGAGATAAAAACCATAGGAAATTATTATGATGAATTGGATTTCGTCCAGATAAAGCCGACCTTTGCCTTTGTGGACAAGGAAGGAAAGAACCGGCAGGAGGTGGACCTGTATTACTCCACGCCCAATAACCCGCTGGTCAGGATAGGAAGCACTGAAGATACTGAAATCCAGAAAATGAATCTGGATTTCAGGTACAGGGGGATAAATCTTTCCGAGTTCACCAACACAGCCGAGGCAATTTACCGGTTAAGAGGAGGAATGGGCACATATACCCTCGAAAAATGGAAGGAAGCCTTCCCGAAATTGTCCCAGAACGGGGTAACCATATCGAAATATACTAAGATCCTGCTAAGCGAGCCGGTACGCAGCTTTATCGGGCCGGTCAGCGGTTTGCCAGCAGGAGTGGACAAATACAAGGCTTTTGCCTCGGTTCAGAAGTGGTACGGCGAGTACCGCCTGCCAGCCGATCTGCTTGTTGTTCCAAGGGGAACTGATTTATCGAAAGAAAGGAACCTTACCAGGAATTCTCCCGTATTCCTGAAGGATGGATATGTTATTGTAAATTTCAGGGATATTACTGTGATCAACGATGACAATTTTGACAATCCAAGCCTGGGGTATACCGGCAAGACAGGCGATGGCTGGGTACTGGAGGGTTACGACCTTGACCAGGGAGGCTGGCAGCTGTTAACCGGAGATATCGTAGCCTATTATGTTGACAGGAGCGCTTCGGACGATTACATCGGTACAGGAACTCATTAACCTGCAGTTACCTGTCCCCGTTACTCAAAATGAGTAAAAACCTCCGTCCCCGATACTCATTTGCGGCGGGTTTCGAGTTCCTGGCATATGTCGTCCCAGGTAAGACCCTGGTTGACCAGGAGAACCGTGAGGTGGTAGATCAGGTCGGCAACCTCGTACCGGATTTCGCCGGGGTTGTTGTTTTTAGCGGCTATGATTACTTCGGCCGCTTCTTCCCCGACCTTTTTGCAGATTTTATCAATTCCTTTTTCAAAAAGGTAATTGGTGTAGGAACCTTCCTTCGGGTTAACCTTCCTGTCGGAAATTACATCATAGATTTCCTGAAAAACATCAAACTTCGCGCTCATTCTTCTATCCTTCCTGTCCGTCAAGTTTTCTGTAAAAGCATGTGCGGTTCCCTGTATGGCAGGCCGCACCCTGCTGTATCACGCGGGCCAGCAAAGTATCCCCGTCGCAGTCTATCGCAATGGAAACGAGCCTTTGGTAATGGCCTGACGTCTCGCCCTTCACCCACAGGCTTTTGCGGCTCCTGCTGTAATAGGTCATCCGCCTGGTCTCAAGGGTCAGCCTGAGGGCTTCTTCGTTCATCCAGGCCATCATAAGCACGTCCCCGTTTTCGTCATCCTGGGTGATGACCGGCACAAGACCTTTTTCATTATATACGACAGAGTCCATGAATGATTGGATATCCATCCGATCTCTCCTGTTTTCCGTTTGTCTGGTTTTCATTATTATATCAAAACATTACCCAGGTTTTAATACTTTCCTCGTTTTTGCTTGTCCCTGCCTGGCATTTAAACTATAATTAGAATTACTCCCGTCATTTTTCGCGGGGACTTGAAAAGCGGAGGAAAAATGCGGTTACTCTTAGTCGCCGATACTGAAAGCAAATATATCTGGGATCATTTTGACCCTGAGCGTTTCGAAGGCATTGACCTGGTCATCTCGTGCGGGGATCTGAAAAGCGATTATCTCTCGTTTATTGCCACAATGATAAGCGCCCCTGTTTTTTACGTCCACGGAAACCATGATACAAACTATGAAACCAACCCTCCGGGAGGATGCGACAACATAGAGGACAAGATTGTAACCTTCAATGGCCTGCGTATCCTTGGGCTCGGCGGCTCCATCCAGTACAGCAGAAACCCGCTTTACTCCGTTCCTCCTTACCAGTATACCGAAAAGCAGATGGAAAAAAGAATCCGTAAGTTATGGTTCAAGCTGAAGCGCAGCAAGGGATTCGATATCCTTGTCACCCACGCGCCTCCTTACGGGGTCGGCGACGGCAATGATCTGTGCCATACAGGGTTCAAGGCGTTTCTGCCCCTTCTGGACAAGTTTAAGCCGAAATACATGTTCCACGGCCATATGCACCTGAACTACGGCCGCGGAAAACGTATCTACGAATACAACGGCACCACCATTATTGACGCTTACGGGTATTATATCATCGATATATGATCAGGGCGCTGCCCTAAACAATCTTTCCAGCCGACAGGCTGCTACCGGCATTGTACTTGCTGAGATCGGGAATTTCCCCGACAACTCCTTCAACA
>DUSJ01000223.1 GCA_012842645.1 Clostridiaceae bacterium
ATGCGCCTCCCCGTAGCATGCTGGCCCCGCAATTCTTTACCTGTTGCGCTACCCGGATGATCTGTTCCTCGGATTCCACTGAACAGGGGCCGGCAATAACGACAAGGTCCTTGCCGCCCACAAGGACATTGCCGACCTTAATGACCGAGTTGTCCGGGTGGAACTTCCTGTTGGCCTTTTTAAAGGGCTCCTGGACCTTTAAGACCTTTTCTACAGCTTCATGCATGCTTACTTCGTCGACAGAGAGGTGGGAAGTATCGCCCACAAGACCTAGTACCGTCTTCTCGGCCCCGTAAATAGGGGATATGACCAGTCCCTTTTCCGAAATCCACTTTTTCAATAATTCAACCTTTGCTTCGTCAACGCCTGATTTAAGTACTACTATCATGCTCATACCTCCTGAAAAAATATATCAAAAAAGCCTTCATCCCTATAAATGGGACGAAGGCTTAAAGCTTTCCGCGGTACCACCCAAATTCATCAAATTGATGCACTCTTCCGGATACGGGCATAATGTAATTGCCGATATCCTGCCCTTTTAACGCCGGGCCTGCGCGCTCGCCTACTAGCCGAAGCATTTAGCTCGCGTACTCGGGAGAGAACCCAGAAAAGATCCTGTTTCTTAAAACCGCTCTCAGTCCATGGCGGTTTCTCCCTGTAAGTCGTGGGATCATTCCTGCGCTTTTGATGTAGCGTTTCCCCGTCATCGTATTTTCCGTTATTATTTTATAATTGTAAAATATCATATGATGAAAGACCGATTTTGTCAACCCACATCATTCGTGTAATTTATATGTTATGTATATGTATATGTATATGTATATGTAGCCCACCCTTAGTGCTGGATTATAGTAATCCAGCACTAAGGGTGGGTCTGCCTATATCGGTCATAAATAAGGCATATCAGTGTCAGGACTCCACAGTATCCTACTGAAGGATAGAGATACCTGACAAGGTTTGAGAAGCCTGCAAGGCTTGCTGAAAATGCCAGTATGGAACACAGTATCACAAGGAATGTGGCTTTTTTTGTTTTCATATCACAAATCCTTGAGACAAACCCGTACAAATCCCCCACAGCGCTTGTATAGATCTCAGCCAGAAGCACGATAGAGTACAATATCCGGGCAACAGGCGAGAACCGGCGCGCTATTATGATCATCGGGACCTCCATATCCTTAACAGCTTCTGCGTTTATACTCAGGGCAAGGAAAATTGATGCGGCACCGATACCAAGGCCAATTCCTCCCCAAATTGCGCCTCTCCTGATAGTCTTCCTGTTCCGGGTTTCACGTCCGAGGGGTCCAAGAATCGATATGGAAGGAACGATATTATATGATATGTAAAGAATCGCTGACCAGAGCCAGTTTCTCAGCATTACCGGGGTTTCCATGCTGCGGATGATGATTTCATTCAGCGGGGCCGACAGGATGGCTGCTATACTGACAAGCAAAGCGGACAGTATCAAAAAAGGAGCCACCATGCTTATGGAGTTGATAATGCTGTTAAAGCCGCCAAGGACTGTAATAACAGTGATCGCAGCCATAAACAGGCTTCCAAACACGGGATGGAGGTTGAACTCCTGGTGGAAAAGGGCTCCCGAACCCGCGATCATGGCCGTTAACGCTCCGAACAGGAAAAAGGTTATGACGATATCGGAAAAGCTGCCGACGATCCGGCCTCCCACTTTTGACACTATTGGCAGATGGGAGGAAGCATTCAGCTTCCAGCCAAGTTCCATGATGATATAACCGAAATATATAAATAAAACAGTTATGGTTAAAATTCCGGCGATCCCCCAAATGCCAAAGCTGACAAAAAACTGAAAAATCTCCTGCCCTGAGGCAAATCCTGCCCCCACTATCGTTCCTATGTAGGTTCCGGCGACATGAAAAGTTGTTATCCTTTTATTTTTCAAGGAAAAGGCCCCTCCTGTTTTGACCCTATCATAAGCATATCCCCGTCAAAATAAAAATAGCACCAAAAAATAAGGCAGCCCTGTGGTATACTGAGATATATCACGCATATGGAAACCCAAGGAGAAAAACCATGACTGAAAAATATATGAAAGCGCTTATAAAATGCAGATTATTCAACAATATAGATTCTTCAGAGCTGAAGAGTCTTTTGTCATGCCTTCAGCCCGTTATCCAAAGCTATTCGAAAAACGAAATAGTTGTAAATAACGGTGACAAACTTGACAGCATGGGGATCATCCTCGATGGGGAAGCCGCGGTCTTTAAAGAAAGTATATCCGGAAACAAGCTTCTGTTGAAGAAAATCGGTGAAGGCGAGGTGTTCGGCGAGGTAGCCTTATTCGCCGGGAAAGAGGAGTGGCCTGCGACGGTACAGGCCATAACGTCCCTTGCCATATGTTATATATCCAGGGACAGGATTATCTCCCAGTGCTCCAAAGCATGCAGATGGCATAGCCTGATGATAGGCAACATTCTTGAGATGGTTTCAAAAAGAGCCCTGATGCTGAGCAAAAAACTGGAGTATATATCGATTAAAAACATGAGATCAAAGCTTTGCACATATATTTACGAGCAATACAGCAAGAGCAGATCCCTTACGGTCGTGCTTCCTCTTAACCGCATCCAGCTGGCTGATTTCCTCAACGTATCAAGACCGTCCATGTCCCGCGAACTGGCCAGGATGAAGGAAGAGGGAATAATCGATTACCACCTGTCAACGGTTAGAATACTGGATCTTGAAAAACTGACAGCCTTTTGTGAATAATATTACTCAGGAACTGATTACTGCCCCATATAAATATCCCCGAATTATTGAGTTTGCGGATGAGCTTCCCAAGACCGTCAGCGGCAAAATCAAGCGCGCCCGGATCAGAAAAACAGACCATGGCGGAAAAGATGAATCTGTTTGATAAAATTTCTAAAACCTATTGCATAGTCAATAGGTTAGTTTTATAATTATCATATGAACAATTGTTCATATGATAATAGGAGGTTGTCGTCATGGAAAATAAGAAAAAAGAAGCCATTACCTGCGGCCAATTAATGATACATGATGATATCGTAAAAAAAGTCAAAGAGAAGATGCCCGAAGAGGACAGCCTTTATGATCTTGCCGAGCTCTTCAAGGTTTTTGGCGATACTACCCGCATTAAAATCATATGGGCCCTTTTTGAGTCTGAGATGTGCGTCTGTGATCTGGCATGCCTGCTCAACATGACCCAGTCGGCAATATCTCACCAGTTAAGGGTGCTTAAAGCCGCAAGGCTGGTCAGATACAGAAAATCAGGAAAAGTTGTGTATTATTCCCTCGACGATGACCATATAAATAAGATTTTTGCTCTGGGTATGCAACACATCCGGGAGTAATAACGAGGTGGAATTATGACAGTCAAGAGGGACTATGAGGTAACAGGCGTAGATTGCGTCAACTGCGCGGCCAAAATCGAATCAGGCATAAAAAATATCGACGGAGTGATCAGTGCCAGTCTGAACTATTCCATGTCAAAACTTTCGATAGAGGTTGACGGGGAAAAATCTCTTTACGAAATAGAGAGAAAGATTCAAAAACTTATGGACAGCATAGAGAAAGGTTCCAGGCTTAAGGTGACTGAAACCGGTGAAAAAGACAATGATGACAGCGACAGGCTGTCAAATACGAGATTGTCCATATATATAATTGCGGCGGTATCATACTTCGCCGGCATGTTCTTTATTGAAAACCCTGCAATAGAGCTGGTCCTGTTTATATTTGCCTATATGGTGTTCGGATATAATGTCCTTTTAAAGTCAGCAAAAAATATTCTCAGAGGAAGGGTTTTCGATGAGAACTTCCTGATGTCGATAGCTACAATCGGCGCTTTAATAATAGGCGAGTACCCGGAAGCCGCGGCAGTCATGATGTTTTACCAGGTCGGCGAACTTTTCCAGGATTATGCCGTAAACCACTCAAGGAGGGCTATAAAAAGCCTTATAGCAATAAAACCGGATTATGCGAATCTGAAAACCGGAGAGGGATACAAAAGGGTGGCACCTTCAGAAATAAATATTGGAGATTATATTGTTGTCCGACCGGGAGAAAGGGTACCATTGGATGGGGTCGTAACGGAAGGGGTTTCGGCTGTTGATACATCGGCTTTGACAGGCGAATCCCTGCCGAGGGACGTTGGCATCGGAAGTGAAATCTTATCGGGCAGCATAAACATGTCCGGCGTGTTGACCATCAGGGTCACAAGAATGTTTGAAAACTCCACGGTAAGCCGCATACTTGAAATGGTCGAGTCGGCATCGCAGAAGAAGGCAAATGCCGAGCGCTTCATTACCCGCTTTGCGGCAATTTATACTCCTCTTGTGGCAGGTATTGCGGTATTGCTTGCGTTGATTCCGCCGCTGTTTTTTGGCGGAGAGTTTAATCAATGGATATACCGGGCACTGCTGTTTCTTGTTGTCTCTTGCCCATGCGCACTGGTGATATCGATTCCCTTGGGGTTCTTTGGCGGTATCGGGGCTGCTTCAAGGCGCGGGATACTGGTCAAGGGCGGAAACTACCTCGAAGCGCTGGCTAAGGTAAAGACAGTCGTTTTCGACAAAACGGGGACCCTGACCAGCGGTTCCTTTGAAGTGACAAAGTTGGGCACCGCGGCTGACATCACCGAAGATGAGCTGCTTTACTACGCTGCCCATGCCGAAGCCTTTTCCACTCATCCCCTGGCAGCCTCGGTCATCAGGAAATTCGGCAGGGAGCCGGACAAGAGTATAGTGACCGAATATGCCGAGTATGCCGGAATGGGCGTTTCGGCAAAAGTATCGGGCAGGACCGTGTTATTGGGTAACAAGAACTTATTTGACAGATCCGGTATTGAAACGGTTGATAAAGAGCGCGCGGGAACC
>DUSJ01000224.1 GCA_012842645.1 Clostridiaceae bacterium
CCACCTTGATGTGATGCTCCGGAAGCTCGTCAAAGGTGGAATACACCACGTCTCCCTTGATCGATCGCTGCATGTCGGTAACTTCTTCGGGACGCTCATCGATCAGAAGGACTATCACTTCTATCTCAGGGTATTTTGCTGTTATCGCATTGGCTATCTTTTTAAGAAGTATGGTCTTACCAGCCTTCGGAGGTGAAACGATAAGGCCGCGCTGTCCTTTCCCTATGGGAGCTATCAGGTCTATCAGACGGGTGGACAGTTCCTTTGGATCCGATTCGAGAGTTATCCTTTCATCGGGAAAGATCGGTGTCAGCTGCTCGAACGGTTTTCTTTTCTGGGCTACTTCCGGCGGGTCGCCGTTAACCGACGAAACATACAGAAGGGCCTGGAATTTTTCGCCTTCTTTCTGGATCCTGCCTTTTCCTACTATTTTATCTCCGGTTTTTAAATTAAATCTGCGAATCTGTGAAGGAGAAACGTAAACGTCTTTGGGGCCTGACAAGTAATTGTTCCCTCTCAGGAAACCATAACCGTCAGGAAGCACTTCCAGTATCCCGGTAACAGGATTTTCACTTTCCAGTCGGGAAAGATCTTTTGTCTTTGCATATTTATATCTGCTGTCTGTTTCACCGTTGCTTTCAACCTTGTCCAGTTCGGTTTCTCTCGGTTCGTCAGTCCTTGTCTCCTCCTTGGTCTCGGCAACGGGTTCGGCAATGACCTGATCCTGTGCTTCGGTTTTTGATTCTGTATCACCGACAGCAGCGCCGTTGATAAACACACGCTTTGTAATAACCTTTGCAGGTGTGGGTTTCTCAGGCTCAGCCGCATCCGCGGCACCGGTATCCACAGCAGTTTCTTCTGCGGGAACTGGCGCGGGTTCTGCCGTTTCGGCAGCTTCGGCAGCCTTATCTTCCGTCTTCTTCGGACGTCCCCGGCGGGTCTTTTTCTGGGGCTGTTCTTCTTCCACGGCCGTTTCCGGAACGGTTTTCGCTTCCTCAGCACTGGCGGAAGCTTTTGGCCTTCCCCTTCTTTTCTTCACTTCAGCCGGCTTTTCTTCCGTTTCGGAGGTCCCGGCATCCTGGGATGACCCGGGTTTTTCAGTAGCTTCAGGCGAAACGTCAGGCAGGGCAGCATCATCCTGCCCGCTTTCAGAAGCCGACTTGGTTTTTGAAACTTTTCTTCCGCCTGATGTTTTGCTCTTTGAAACGCTCTTATCAGTCTTATCCCCGCCATTGTCGGGAACATTTGCTGCATTATTGACAATCAGATCGATTAGGTCCGATTTTCTGTACTTGGTAAGGCTCTTAAATCCCAGCATTTTTGCAATATATCTAAGATCTTCAAGGGATTTGGCCTCAAGAATAGACCTGTCTTCCATAATACACCGCCTTGTGATATTTTAATATTTCCTCACTGAAAAAACAGAGTGACAGAATACTCATATTTAATTTAATTTTAACTGGCTTAATCAGCTATCCGCTGCCCTCTCATACCGAGTGTAACATCTGATAGTATAAACATTATCATATTTATTCAAAATCCATTTTCAAATACATTTTCGGGAAATATCTCAGATATGCATTTCATCTGACTGATTTAATATAACAGCTAAAATAGCTGTTTGTCAAGGAAAAAATAACAGTAAAATTAATATTTTGTTTTTATTTTTCATGGTATTTTCCTGAGTAATTCCATCGAAAAATGTATAAAAAAGTTTTATCATGTAAATGTCTTAAGACGCATTCTGCTGTTGTCATAAGGAGAAGGCATAAGGCACGAGATATTGGGGGCGGTAAATATGCCAAACTGCAGAAGGATCACTGTACCAATCCTCTGACCAATGTCTGAAAGAAAAGCTTAGCAGCAAAAGCCCTGGTCATATGACCCGGATTGGACAGGATTCAAACAATAAAGTCACACGAAAGGCATATGTACTTAAAGCGCAACAGGTTAACCGATTGATAACAGCATCGCAGCAGGGCGACATCAGTGGCAGCATCATGGACGACATCACAGGCCGCAGCAGGACGACATCCTTAGTTCACAGCTTCAGACGGCATCTCAGGCAGCATCTTTGTTGACATCTGTGTTTACCTCTCTGTTGTTATGGCATAATATAAGCACCTTTAAGTTGAGAAAAGCGGGAAACGGCATCGGCTGTCCCCGCTTTTTTTATTCTTCGACCTTCAGTGGAATATTGTTCTCCCTGGCGATTTGCATTAGTTTCTCAAGCAACGGGTCTTCGTCACTGTTACCCGGGTTGCCGCCCGACAATGTACTTAGCTTTTTTTCGTCGATAACCCTGATATTCATTGGGGTACCCAAAACATTCCGGATTGCTTCCTTTATTGCCTCAATGCTTTCGCTGCGGCTCAGAACGGTTTTTTTCAGCGCGTCATCCTCCGGTATGACCACATTGGCAGTTCCGTCAGGCGACAGGAAACATTTCGTGTCCAGCAGGTAAGCATATACCTTCATCTTCTTCATCGAACGAAGTTCCTCTATGACATCAGGCCATTGCTTCAGTTCGCTGTCTTCCGGGATTCCCGGGTCAGCAGTTTTTTCGGCCGGAACGGCTTTCTTTTCGCTTGTTTTTACGGACACGGGAGGTTTTTTCTCAGTCTGTGGTGGGCTTACGGCCGGCGAAGCGCTGCTGATGCCCATATCCGTTATTTGCATGAGCTTCCGCTCCAGGAATCTTACCCGTGCCTCAAGGTCAGCCATGGCATTACTGCCGCTGCCAGCCGCTCCATACGTGCAAAGCCTCACAGCCGCGATCTCCATGACCATCCTTTGATCATCAGCCCATTTAAGGCTGTTTTCAGTTTCGGACAGTTCCCTTATGATAGCCAGGGTATCATCCAGCGACAGCAGTCCTTCCGCTTCCCTTACAGGCTTCAGTTCCTCTTCGCTGAAGCTGACAAGGCTCAGGGCCTCGCCCCCTGTTTTTATGAGCATCAGGTTCCTGAACCATTCGATCAGTTGACTGCAGAACGGTTTCAGGTCGCGGCCCTGGTCCATGATCTCCTTTATCGCTTTGAGCGCGGCAGGAGTATTTTTATCAATGACTGCCCTGGCAAAACTGTTTACGGCTTCATAGGCTGACAGGCCTGATATTTCGGCCACATCATGGTATGTTATTTCAGGTTTTCCCTGTGCGATGCACTGGTCAAGAAGGCTTATGGCATCTCTCATTCCTCCGCCGGAAAGTCTCGCGATCAGCTGCAAAGCGCTTTTTTCAACCGATACTCCGCAGCTTTCGGCAATGGTCCTGATCCTTCCTTCCAGCCCTGACATGGTGATCCTCTTGAAGTCGAAGCGCTGGCACCTGGACAGGATAGTTGCCGGAAGCTTCTGGGGTTCCGTTGTGGCAAGGATGAATACCACATTTTCAGGCGGCTCCTCGAGAGTCTTCAGAAGGGCGTTGAAAGCTCCGGCAGAAAGCATGTGGACTTCGTCTATGATATATACTTTATATCGCGTGACAGCAGGAACGTACATTACCGCATCCCTGATCTCGCGCACATCGTCAACACCGTTATTGGACGCCGCGTCAATCTCTATGACATCGATTATGGAGCCGTCCAGGATACCGGTACAGCACACGCACTTGTTGCATGGGTTGCCGTCCACCGGTTCAAGGCAGTTTATGGCCCTGGCGAATATCTTGGCCATGGTGGTTTTGCCTGTCCCCCTTGTTCCGCAAAAAAGATACGCATGACTGACAGAATTGTTTTTTATGCTGTTTTTCAGGGTCGTGACAATATGACGCTGCTCGACCACTTCATCAAAGGTCATGGGTCTCCATTTGCGATATAAAGCCATATGTGCCATAACGATCATTCCTTCGGAGAATATGATTAACAACCTCGGTTAACTGTATTATCAGTTTATCAATTAAGAAACCGCTTAGCAAGGCTTCCATGGTGAAGCAAGGGGACGGTTCCTCTGCTTCATTTTTGCATTATATTCCAATTCAATGAACCAAAGTTCTCGCCCCGGAGAAATTCTCCACCTGCGTTTACATGCTGCCGCTCCGTCATGCACTTACGTGTGGTCTTTTTCTCACGGGCCGATCCTTGATTCCCGAACACTCATTGCTCGTTGTTCATTTCCTGCGAAGCGTTCCGAATTTTCCGCCGCGAGAAACCTTGTATCCGCCTTATGAAGTCCAATTATAACATGGTTTATAATAAACAGGCGCGAAATGCACACCCCTTCATCGTATAATACAACATAACAGAGCAGCGTGCTTGTGTGCCATCAGAACCGTCCCCGTGGCATATAAAAAACGAGGCGTTAAGCCTCGTCTTTCGCGTAATTTATGCCGTGCACCTGGCCTCGACATACAAATACAAGCGTACCATGCGCAGCATACTCAAACCAGGCTGACTTGCGGCACACCCAGGGTTCCTGCTTACCGCTGCTTCCTCCCGGACCTGACGGGGTTCACAGTTCTGGATTGCGCAAGACCCAATCATCATTGTACCTTGCAGCATAACTGACCTTACATTTGTAAGCCTCAGACAGGAATTCGACTCCGCTACAGCGGGTTGCGGATACAGGGCACCGCTACCTCCCC
>DUSJ01000225.1 GCA_012842645.1 Clostridiaceae bacterium
CACAATGCCGGTAACAGCCGGCAGGTGTTCCCTTTGTGTTCTCCACTGGTTTATAAATATGGTAACGAAAAGCGCTGTCATGGCAAAATCTATCCCGGAAGCGTCAAAAGCAAGGACCGATCCTATAAGACTTCCTGCAAGGGAGGCTGAAACCCAGTAGACCTGGTTCAGGAGGGTGATAAAAAACATGAACGATACACTGTCGACGCCTTCGGGCGCATCAGTGGAACATAGGATCGAGTATGTCTCATCGGTCAGCCCAATGATAAGATAAGGCTTTCTCGCTCCTGTGCCGTTGAACTTTTTAAGCATGGAAATACCATAGAACAGATGCCGCGCATTCACAACCAGTGTTATAAGAAACGCCGAGAGCGGATTGAAGGCGGAAGTCAGCAGGTTGACCGATAGGAACTGCATGGAACCGGCGTAAATGAAAACGCTCATCAGGACTGCCCATAAGGGGTGAAAGCCTTTGCTGACAAGCATGATCCCAAAGACCATGCCCAGGAACAGGTATCCCGCCATAACCGGGATCGTATAAGGGAAAGCGGCTTTTATAGCGTACCAGTGTTTTCTCATACGTATGCACCTTTTTTATACTGATGAAATCCTGCAATAATAAAATTAAAGACTATTATACAATAATTCTGTATAATGAGGTATATATCGATCTTGAAGTACAAATTGCAAAGGGTGGTCCTATGGAAAAGAAAAGGATAGCCGATTCCAGGGTGGAGATGAGGGAACTGGTGCTTCCCAATGATACGAACATACTGGGAAATCTTTTGGGCGGCCGGCTTCTCCACTGGGTGGACATTGCCGGGGCAATGGCGGCTTCAAGGCATGCCCAGTCGGTCGTTGCGACCGCGGCCATTGACAGCGTGGAGTTCAACGAACCTGTCCGCGTGGGGGAAATGATAATCCTCAGGGCGCACCTCACATGGGTGGGCAGGACATCCATGGAAGTCCTGGTTGAAGTCTGTTCCGAGAACTGCCTGACCGGCGTTATGAAAGCAACCAACAGGGCTTTCGTGACCTATGTCGCTGTTGATGAGAACGGTAAACCCAGGCCCGTGCCCGGCCTTATCCTTGAAACCGAAGAGGAGGAAGCCGAGTTCAGGGAAGCGGAAAAACGCCGCGAACTGCGTCTCGCCAGGAGGAACGCTGCAAGAAAAAACGGCTGTGCATAGGCCTTTCGGACAACACGTCAGGAAACGCTTTTATTGACAATTTGTAGCCTGACAGATACAATTACTTCTATGAGTAAAAGGGCCGAGATTTAAATAAAAATTGGAAAACGAACAGGAAGTGACACATTATGCCGATACAGGCGCCAAAAGGGACCCGCGATATATTGCCTGAAGAAGTAAACCAGTGGAATTACGTGGAGCAGGTATTCTCGGATGTCTGCAGGAAATTTGGTTACAGTGAAATCCGCATCCCTGTATTTGAGCATACGGAACTTTTCCAGCGCGGTGTCGGCGATACAACCGATATCGTCCAGAAAGAAATGTATACCTTCCCGGACAAGGCCGGAAGGAGCATAACCCTGCGGCCTGAAGGTACTGCGGGCGTGGTCCGCAGCTTTATCGAGC
>DUSJ01000226.1 GCA_012842645.1 Clostridiaceae bacterium
ATCTGATATATAATATTACTCATAAGAGACTCCTCCTTGGTATTTTGTTTGTTTTTCGTTGATCAATATTTTACCAAAAAAGAGGGGTCTCTTGTTTTTTTAACCTAAAACAATTTTACACTAAGCTCATAAAAAGTACCGGTTCTGAACCGGTACTTTTTATGATTTAGCGGGGTACTTCCCTTGTTGTTTTTCTGGCTTTCAGCTTAGGCTCGAGGATTATTCTTTTTACCTCGCCGCCCTCTTCCGGTCTCAGTGCCTTTATAAGGAGATCGACTGCGTACCTTCCCATCTGGTATTTTGGCTGTTCAATGGTCGTGAGCTGTATCTGGGGAAGGCTTGCATAGGGTATGTCATCGAAACCTATGATACCGAAATCATCGGGAACTCTCAGACCATGTTCCTGGGCGCAGTGAAGCACTCCCAGGGCTATTACGTCGTTGCCCCCGAAAACGGCATCAGGTATGTTGCCTGAATCGATCAGCTTCTTCATGTTCTCATAGCCGCTTTCACTCTTGAAGGATCCGCTCATTATAAGCCTTTCATCTAAGGGTATCCTGTGCTGCTTCAGCGCAAGCTTATAACCTTCTTTCCTTTCAGCGTTGGAGGGGGAGTTTTCCGTTCCCCCAATAAATGCGATTTTCCTGTAGCCTGCCTCGATAAGGTGCTTGGTTGCCAAAAACCCTCCCCTTACGTTGTCCACTTCCACGCTGCTGTACTCGACAACGCTCGAGATCTTGTTCAAAAGCACCATTGGAATCTTGAAATTGGTATACTGGTCTTCTTCAACATTATTTGATGTGTGTAGAATTATCCCGTCTACCCTTTTTTCCTGGAGAGTATTTAAATACAGTTTTTCCTTTTTTGCGTCCCAGTGGGAGTTGCACAGGAACACGCTGTAGCCCTGCAGGCTTGCTGTATCTTCCACCCCTCTCGTAATCTCGGGAAAGAAAGGGTTAGTTATATCCGGTATAACCAGTGCCAGGGTCCTGGTATGTTTCAGGACCAGTCCCCTTGCTATGGCATTGGGCTGGTAACCCATATTCCTTGCCACTTCCAGGATCAGTTCCCTTGTATCGTCCTTTACGCCTCTTCTGCCGTTCAGGGCCCTTGAAACAGTAGCGTAGGAAACTCCCGCTTTTTTTGCTATGTCCTTGATTGTTGCCTGCATATACACTATCTCCAAACTGAGCAGTATTCGTTATTCAGTGCAGATTTTAAATTGTTAAAAAAATAACTATATAATATATCATATCAGACAATCACATTTTTTCAACAAGTGTAAGAGCGCTTGTACGAAAATCCATGCTGCAGTTTGAAGGCGGAAATCATAATATCAAGACTCTCCGCAAGGGTCATCAGTCCGTTGGCAGAGGCAGCTATCTCCTGGGAACTTGCGTTTGCTATTCGACAACTGCAGATTCGCTTCTGTCTCCTGCGAATAAGAACCCCATAATATGATATTTGTCATTCAGAACGCAGTAAAGAAATCCTTCCTATATCGCTGCCGGCAGGGCTCTGATATATCTTCAGGCCAAACTCGGGCACGACAGCCAGTATGTGATCGAAAATGTCAGACTGGATATTCTCATACTCTACCCAGCGGGTTGTGTTCGTAAATGTATAAACTTCGACCGGCAGCCCATGCTCGCAGGGCTGGAGCTGTCTCACCATGGTGGTCATGCTGTGGTTGATACGCGGATGGTTCTCCAGGTACTTTTGTACATAAACCCTGAAAGTCCCGATATTTGTCATGTGCCTTCCGTTGACCATGCTTGAGGGATCGATCCCCTTTTCCCTGTTGTACTTTTCTATCTCAGCTGATCTTTCTTCGATATATTCCTTTAGATATTGGATCTTTTTCAGCCTGGACAGCATCTCTTCATCGCAGAACCGGATACTGGTCATATCAATGTATATGCATCGTTTTATCCTTCTTCCGCCTGATTCCTGCATCCCCTTCCAGTTCTTGAACGATTCCGAGATCAATAAATGGGGCGGGATCGTAACGATGGTTTTATCCCAGTTCTGGACTTTGACCGTGTGCAGGGTTATCTCTATCACATCGCCGTCTATGCCATGTGAAGGCATTTCAATCCAGTCCCCTATTTGAAGCATATCATTGGTTGCCAGCTGGATACTGGCTACAAGGCCCAGGATTGAATTCTGGAATATGAGCATCAGAACCGCGGTCGCTGCGCCAAGACCGCTGAGCAGGAGCAAAGGGGAGCGATCCATCAATGCGCTTACTATAATAATTGCTGCCGCAACTGAAAAAAATATCTTGACCACCTGCAGGTAGCCCTTTATGGGTCTTGCTTTCGAAATCGCATGCTGTCTGTAAATATCGTCAATCGAATCAAGGATCTTAAAAAGGGCCAACAATACAGCAATTACGATGTATGAAAACGCAAACCGCTTGATCCACTCTTCAACGGCCGGGAAAAGTTCGGCTGACTCATGGATAATGATGGCGGGCACAATGCCGGTGATTCGTTCAAAAACTTTATTCTTAAGCAAAACGTCATCCCACTTGTTTTTGCTCCTTGAAATGTAAGCCCCGAGCATTCTCAGCAGGACTTTTTTTGATATGATATTCACTATAAAGCATACTGTCAGTATAAGAAATACGGCTATAGCATTGGACAGGTACGCAGACAGAACTTCATTGAAGCCCCATCCGGCAAATCTTTCCTTCAAATAATCGATCATTTCTCAGCCTCCAGCGAATAATCGGTTATTTACATAATATCATACAAATATTTTCAAGATATTTAAACACTTTATATTTTCATTTTATTATAAAATAAATAAACACCCACTTGGA
>DUSJ01000227.1 GCA_012842645.1 Clostridiaceae bacterium
GTATACAGGATTACGGCAAAGGTATAATAGTTGGCAGGCAAACATTCGGGAAAGGGCTTGTCCAGGAAATCGACGACAATTTTGCCAACGGCGGCGGGTTAAAATATACGAAAGCGCGCTATTTTACGCCATCCGGAAAGAGCATCCATGGAGAGGGCGTTACCCCTGACATTGAGGTCGATCTCGACGAGGAGTTCAAAACGTCAGCTATCGAAGATATTCCCCATGACAGGGATGCTCAGCTCAGGGCGGCCATAGAGGCATTAATGAAGCAAATAGATTAATCCTTCTCTGAATACCCATGGTCATCCCTGGCAATAATGACTCATGGGGTGATACAAGATGATTAAGGATGACGAAAAACTTAAACTCGAGATAGCCAGGGAGCTTGGCCTGCTGGATAAGATCCAGGCCGGAGGCTGGAAAAGCCTCAGCGCCAAGGAAACGGGACGTATAGGCGGTATTATTTCAAGAAAGAAAAAGAGCAAGGCGGTTTAGACACAGGTATCCTTATGTACGCACGTTTAGCCGAAGTTTACGATAGGCTTACACATGATATCGATTATGCAGGGTGGGCTGATTACATACAGTCAGCCTTCAGAAAATATAGCTGTGAGCCCGGGCTCATACTGGAGCTGGGATGCGGTACGGGGAGCCTTGCCATTGAACTGTCAAAACGGGGTTATGAAATGATCGCAGTCGACGCCTCGGCCGACATGCTTGGAAAAGCTTATCAGAAAGCTTTGGCCGCAGGCGTCGATATCCTGTTTTTAAACCAGGATATGAGGCAGTTCGAGCTGTACGGAACGGTGGATGCCGTTTTATGCATGCTCGATTCCATTAATTATATAACTTCACTGAAGGACATAAAAAAAGTATTCAGCCTGGTACATAATTACCTTAATCCCGGAGGGCTGTTCATATTTGACACCAACAGCCCTTATAAACTGGAACGCATCCTGGGCAGCGAAATCTATTATGAACTTGACGATGATATCGCATGGATCTGGCAGAATACATACGACAGCAAAAAAAGGACAGCTACCTTCGACATCACTTTCTTCGTTAAGAATAAGGACGGCCTTTACGAACGGTTTGACGAGACCCATAAGGAAAAGGCCTATACTCGGGAAGAAATCGAATGCGCCCTTGAATCTTCCGGACTGAAATCTCTCGGATGCTTCGGGAATCTGAATTTCCTGGAACCGACTCCCGATGAGGAACGAATTTTCTACATCGCGCAAAAATGAGTAACGGGGACGTACACTTTAATGAGTAACGGGGACGTACACTTTTACTCATTTTGAGTAATGGGGACAGGTACTTTTTGTGCATTTAAAACTTCGAATATATGGTATAACTATATTATAATTATAATATTTCGCCTGGATACCCGGGCGGTTCCGGTTTAAGCCGGGAAACCGAAGACAGCCCCTTTAGGGGACCTTGGACTTTGAACACACGATATGGAGGGACAGTTTTGGGAAGAAGAGAGACCAGGGAGAATGCCATGAAATTGCTTTATCAGATCCAGATACAGAAAGATGATATCCAGGAACAGATCGGGAGGTTCATCGAAGAAAACGGGATAATCAGCGATTCTGATAAAGAGTATCTTCTTGATGTAGTAAACGGTGTATTGGAAAAATCAGCGGAGCTGGACGAGCTTATTTCCCGCCATGCAAAAGACTGGTCTGTCCAAAGGATGCCTAAAGTGGATCTGGCAATAATGCGCCTTTCCTGCTATGAAATGAAATACAGGGACGATATACCCATCAATGTTTCTATCAATGAAGCCGTTGAACTTGCGAAAAAATACAGCGGCGATCAATCCAAATCATTCGTAAACGGAGTACTGGGCAAAATATACACCGAGATAAAGGGCGACCATGAAAACGCTCCGGAGGAATGATCGATGAGCAAAGTCTTAACCGTTACGGAACTGACTGTATATATAAAGCAGCTTGTTGACAGTGACATGCTGCTTTCCGATATCATAGTCACCGGCGAGATATCCAATTTCAAGGCCCATACATCGGGACATATATATTTTTCGCTTAAGGACAGGGATTCTGTTATCAAGTGCGTAATGTTCAGGACATATAACAGCCGCCTGAAATTCAGGCCGGAAGAAGGAATGAGAGTCATCGCGGCGGGTTATGTCTCGGTATATCCTCAGGGAGGTACATACCAGCTTTATGTTGAGGACATGCAGCCTGACGGCACCGGAGCGCTGTACCTCGCTTTTGAACAGTTGAAAAAGAAACTCGAGTCCATGGGGCTTTTTGATGTAAGCAGGAAGAAACCCATTCCCGCTCTTCCCCGGGCCATTGGAGTCATCACTTCACCCACGGGAGCCGTAATCAGGGACATAACCAATATTTTAAACAGGAGATATCCTAACAACAGGGTGATCCTTTACCCTTCCGCGGTTCAGGGAACCGATGCGCCTGCCCAGCTTATAAGAGGCATAAAGCGCTTTAATGAACTGAAAAACGTGGATGTGATAATCCTTGCAAGGGGAGGAGGTTCCCTCGAAGACCTGTGGGCTTTCAACGACGAAGGCCTTGCCATGGCCATAGCCGGGTCCGAGATCCCCGTTATCTCCGCAGTAGGACATGAAACGGATTTTTCAATCTCCGATTTCGTCGCCGACCTGAGAGCGCCTACCCCTTCAGCAGCAGCCGAAC
>DUSJ01000228.1 GCA_012842645.1 Clostridiaceae bacterium
GCCGGGCACGGCATACGGCTGCTCTGTTTTCTGCGTATCTTCCGGCTGTTCCCTTTGAGGTTCTTCGGCAGGCTGCATCAGGATTACCTGCCTGATGCTTTCATCCCATTTATGGTTTTTTTCGAAACTTGAGAACAGCGGGATCCATTTTTTGCTCTGGCTTTCGGCCGTAAGCGCGGCATACCTTATCGATTCCGGCCTGATGTTCAGGTTTCTGAGTGTTTCTGCGTCAATTTCGAGCCCGCTCTGCATGCCGCCGTATGATGCGCTGACTTCACCGGCCAGTACGGGCACCTGCTTGCCGTTCTTTGAGAAAATCAGGTAAAGCATATGCTTATATGGCCCCTGTTTAAGGCCTTTTACATGGATGGAGACCTGAATGCTGCCATCCCAGCAGTCGAGACGGATAAAGGCTTCAGGCGTGCCGCCGGCGCTGAATCCTCCGTCCAGTTCCTCCATAATTGCATATTTCCTCGCGAAACCTGCCTGCATAAAAACCTCCGTTCCGGCTTCCGGCATTAAAAGCTAAGGAAAGCGCTGCCAAATCAGCCAGGAAGCGTTTTTTCTCAAGTAATTATACGCACTTTGTCGTGATGATATAACCAAGACATGTAGACAAGTTTGGAACGGAGCGATGCTTTATTCAGCCGTGCGGGACAATTCCTTCGTAAGGTTCAGGAAATCATGGATGGAAAGTTCTTCGGCACGGACATTCTCGCTTATGCCCAGCCTGGACAGTGCCTCCCTGAGCCTTTCCTTCCCGCCCTGCACGAAGGGCTGGCTGCCCAGTGAATTGAGCAGGGTCTTGCGTCTTTGCCCGAAAGAAGCCCTGACCACCTTGAAGAAAAATTCCTTGTCCACGTCAGCCGACCCGGCAAGGACGCGCTTTTTGAGCTTCACCACGGCCGAGTCCACATCGGGCTTCGGTATAAAGCAGTTCCTGGACACGGTAAAAGCCAGTTTCGGTTCGGAATAATACTTAACCGCCACCGTCAATGCGCCGTAATCCCTGGTTGACGGCTCGGCGGCCATCCTCTGGGCAACTTCCTTCTGAACCATCAGGACAAGGGTATCCCATGCCACATTGCCCTCCAGGAGCATCATTACAACCGGGGTGGTGATATAGTACGGGAGGTTGGATATGACTTTAAGCGGACCTGTCCAGCCTTTTGTCAGGCTTTCCAGGTCCACTTCCATAATGTCGCCGTTAATGATCTCCACATTCGGAAAAGAGGCAAGATTCTCTTCAAGGGCAGGTATCAGGTGCCTGTCGATTTCAACGGCGATGACTTTTCCTGCCCTGGCGGCGATCTCGGCCGTCATGGAGCCGATTCCCGGCCCTATCTCGACGACCAGGTCCGACGGGCATACCTCCCCTGCCGCCACTATTTTTTTAATGATATTTATGTCGGTAAGAAAATTTTGCCCCAGGGTCTTTGTAAGCCTGAGGCCATATTTTTTAAGAACTTCGTTTGTGTTGATCATGATTAATTACTTGCACGGGTTGTTGTTTTCCTTCCACCTGTTGTCGTTCTGCTCGTTTAGGATATAAACCACAACGTCTCTTACTCCCCATTTTCTTACTTCTTCATCCGTATCGAAATATAAGTCTACCTTTTTCCCTTTTATTGCGCTTCCTATGTCGGCGGCGATGGCGAACCCGTAATCAGGAGCCGACCCGGGGACCTCCACGTATACCTTGGTCCCAAGC
>DUSJ01000229.1 GCA_012842645.1 Clostridiaceae bacterium
AGTCCCGGTGGCAGCTCCGAGCGCCAACATCTCAGGGCGGCCAAGCCCCACTGCGTGCCAGCATGTGCTGGACGATCTCAAAGGGCGAATTGAATACATTATAGACGGCGGCCCCTGCAGAATAGGCGTCGAGTCCACTGTCCTGGACATTACTTCCGGCACGCCGGTCATTTTAAGACCCGGAGGAGTTACCAGGGAAATGCTGGAGAAGGTCATAGGGGAAGTGAAGACCGATACCGTATTGAAGCCTGAAGACGGACTTAAGCCCCGCTCGCCGGGCATGAAGTACCGGCATTATTCGCCGAAAGCAAGGATGCTTCTGCTTGAAGGAAAAACGGAAGACGTTATAGAAAAAATTAACAGCCTTGCCTGCGAAAACAGGGCGAACGGACTAAAAACCGGCGTATTGGCAAGCCGTGAGAATAAAAACAGGTATGCTGCCGATGTAGTGCTTAGCATAGGTTCCCATGACAACCCCGAAGAGGTAGCGTCAAGGCTCTATGACTTCCTGCGGAGATTCGACGAGGAAAAGGTGGACATTATTTATTCTGAAACCTTTTCGGAGGAAGGGATGGGCATGGCGGTCATGAACCGTCTTAAAAAAGCAGCTTCAGGCAGAATAGAAGTAAAAGAAAGGAGATGAGCCATGTACAAGGTTGTTTTCGTATGTACCGGCAACACGTGCAGAAGCCCGATGGCCGAAGCCCTGTTCAGGGCTATGCTTGAAGAAAGAGGACTGCAGGACAGGATAATAGTATCGTCCGCCGGGATTTACGCTTTTGAAGGGGAGGAGGCAAGTCCTTTTGCGGCCGAAGTAATGGAAAAAGAGTACGGAATAGATCTGAAGCCGCACAGGGCAAGGGTACTGTATGACGATGATATAAGGGATGCCAGCCTGATCCTGGTCATGACGAAGCGCCACAGGGACATGATAACCGACATATATCCCGACGCGGAGTCAAAAGTTCACCTTCTTAAAGAATACGCCGGCCTGCATGAAGACACCGATGTTATAGATCCTTACGGGCATGATTATAATACATACAAAAGATGTGCCAGGGAGCTTGAGGACCTTCTTCTTGCGGCCCTGGACAGGATGATTGAATCCATGTAATGTTTCATATTGTTTTTGACATACCCTGGTGATTACTATAGAATTTTATGTAGAAAAGGGGGGTTATCGACATGAAGGTTGCTTTGGGAAGTGACCACGGCGGATTCGAACTGAAAGAAAGCATCAAGGCACATCTTTTGGAAAAAGGTGTCGAGGTCGTAGATTACGGAACTTATGACAAGAGCTCGGTAGATTATCCTGCTTTCGCGCTGAAAGCTGCTATCGCGGTCAGCAGGGGCGAGTGCGAGAGAGGGATACTGGTCTGTTCCACTGGCATAGGCATATCCATCGCGGCCAACAAGGTAAAGGGGATAAGAGCGGCCCTGTGCCACGATCTGTTGTCCGCAAGGCTTACGAGGGAACACAACGATACCAATGTTTTGACCCTTGGAGCATTCATCGTAGGAAAAGAACTTGCCTTCGCCATAGTCGACACATGGCTTGAGACTCCGTTTTCCAATGAAGAAAGGCACCAGAGGCGGATCGATGCCATCACTGAGATCGAAAAAGAATATTTAAAATAGATAAAAGCTTTTAGGAGGCCAGTTATGAATAGTAATGTTTTTATTTTTGACCACCCGCTGATCCAGCACAAGGTATCGCTGCTTCGTGACAAAAACACCAGCAGCAAGGAATTTCGGGAATTGACCTCGGAAATATCCATGCTTATGGGCTACGAAGTTACAAGAGATATCCCGTTGAAAGAAGTGGAGATCGAAACCCCCATTGGGATCGCGAAGACCAAGGTGATATCAGGGAAAAAGCTCGCTTTTGTTCCCATTTTGAGAGCCGGACTGGGGATGGTCGACGGGATGCTCAAGCTTGTTCCCATGGCAAGAGTGGGACATATAGGGCTTTACCGCGATCATGAAACGCTGGAACCAGTGGAGTACTACTGCAAGTTGCCTCCGGACATCAGCGAAAGGGATGTGGTTCTGCTTGACCCGATGCTTGCCACGGCGGGATCGGCCTGCGACGCCGTAAAGTTTATTAAGGAACATGGCGCGAAAAGCATCAAGTTTGTATGCCTGATAGCTTCAAAACAGGGCATTGAAAGGCTGAACCGCGAACATCCCGACGTGGGCATCTATTGCGCTGCCGTTGATGAGAAACTGAACGATTCAGGATATATTGTACCCGGACTTGGAGATGCGGGAGACAGGCTTTTCGGGACAAAATAACTGATTTTTCACAGGGGGGTCATGACATGCGGCCATCATGGGATGATTATTTCATGAGTATCACTGAATTGGTCAAAACCCGGTCGACATGCCTGAGGAGACAGGTAGGAGCAATTATCGTAAAAGACAAACGGATTTTGGCCACAGGATATAATGGCGCTCCGGTTGACTGCAAACATTGCGAGGAGGTCGGGTGCCTGAGGGAAAAGCTTGGAATCCCTTCGGGACAGCGCCATGAAATATGCAGAGCCATCCATGCAGAACAGAATGCCATTGCCCAGGCGGCTTACTCGGGTACGAGCATAAAAAACAGCACTCTCTATGTTACGACGCAGCCCTGCGTGTTGTGCGCCAAGCTGGCTATAAACGCCGGCATATCGAAAATAGTGTTCAAGGGTGATTACCCCGACGAACTTTCGATGGAATTGCTCAAAGAAGCCGGGGTTCGCGTGCTGAAGTATGAGAAGCACGAATAAAGCCCGTATCCAGGACCGACCAAGAGGTGTAGTATGATCATAATAGAGTTCCACCATATTGTAGCATTTGCTGTAGCTCTTATAGTATCGTTTTTTGCCACCCCCGTGGCAAGAAGGATCGCAGTCAGGGTTGGAGCTGTCAATATTCCTAAGGACAGCAGGCGTGTCCATAAGAGTCCAATGCCCCTGCTTGGGGGATTGGCCATAATAACAGGTTTTGTCCTTGCTATCGTTTACAGTTTCGCAACGAAAAACCTGAAAGTTTTCCTCGGTTATCTCTCCCAGACCAAAACGCTGGGACTTTTGATGGGAGTATCGATTATAATAGCTCTTGGCATCATTGACGACATAAGGCCTCTGAAGGCCGGGGTCAAATTCCCTGTCCAGCTCATTGCCGCCATAATCGTTGTTTCCACCGGCACCAGGATCATAGCCATATCCAAGCCATTCCAGGGAACGGTCGCCGTGCACCCCAGCATGATGTACCTGCTGGGCGATGTTTTGGCATTTGTTGTCTCTGTTTTCTGGATCGTGGGGATGACGAACGCCATAAACTTTATTGACGGGCTTGACGGGCTGGCTGCAGGCGTATCGGGGATAGCTGCCCTTACCCTGTTTATAGTCGCTGTTATCAGGAGACAGGATGATATAGCTATAATCGCAGTTTCCCTTGTTGGAGCCATATTCGGGTTCCTGCCCTATAATTTTAACCCGGCCAAACTGTTCATGGGGGATACCGGGTCCAATTTCTTAGGCTTTATCCTTGCAATTATATCTATTGAAGGAACCATGAAATCCGTAACTGCCATTGCTGTGGCAATACCGGTGCTGGTTCTCGGACTGCCGATTTTTGATACCCTGTTTGCCATAGTCAGAAGGATTGTCAACGGCAGGCCTATAAGCGAAGCCGACAGGGGACATGTTCATCACAGGCTCCTTGATATGGGGATTAGCCACAGGATGTCGGTCGTCATATTATATGTAGTAAGCGGCGCTCTTGGGCTCATATCGATTGCCCTTGTGGACAGGGGACTCCTGCCGTCAATAATCCTGCTTATCATGCTCCTGGTATTCGGAATTGGAGGGGCCAGGAACCTGAAAGAAGTACGGATGCTTCCATATGACAGGAGACTGCAGGAAAATGACGCAATGAAGAACGGGGAGCTTGAAAGCGCGCAGCTTGAGGTTGCCACAGGCGACAAGTCCGATGACATGGCCGAAAGCAAATCCCATGACGATACGGACTGCCCTGGTCCCGGCAAACCTGCGGACGAGAGCAGGAAAACAGATTAGTAAAACATGCAGGAGATAAAAATGGATAAGCTGAAAGTGATGACCGTATTCGGCACAAGGCCTGAGGCTATAAAAATGGCTCCCCTGGTAAAGGAACTTAAAGAGAACGGCTCCATTGACTGCAA
>DUSJ01000230.1 GCA_012842645.1 Clostridiaceae bacterium
CACTGGATGAACAATTACCCAAGGAGAATATTTGGTTATCGAACTGCGAATGAAATGGCAAAGATTGTGGTCGCTTAAAACAGGGTTCTGTAAGATTTTGTAAGGCAATTAAACTTGCAATTTAAATCTCTGTCCCATCATGTGCGAAGCCAAAAGGCAATGTAGAAGCAGAGGAACCCTCCCTCTGCTTCTATATAACCTTTTGCACAGCTAAGTGTGGCCGACAAAAAAGATACCAGATCCGGTTTTTGATCTTAGTATCTTTTATACCTGACTCCTTGTCGATCATTTATATCCTTGTGACCAGCAACTTGCATGGCTTTAATATCTCATATCTGCCCATGCCTGCGGGAAGGAAAACGCTGTCTCCTTTTCTGATTTCCATAGAGCCGTTTTCATATGTTAGAGTCGTATCTCCCTCAAGGCAAATGATGGATACAAACGATTCGTCATTTATATTAAATGAAGCTTTGGTCTTTACCTCGATTGATTCCGTATGGAAAAATTCGCAGCTTCCCAATACAGTTCTTATATATCCTTCATGTTCCTTCGGCTGTCCGTGGGCACCCGGTTTTCTGGATGGAGGATTCAGGTTCGTCGCTTCGATCGCCTTTTCGATATGCAGTTCCCGGGGCTTGTTATCAGCTCCCAGCCTGCCATAGTCGTACACCCGGTATGTCAGGTTGGAGTTCTGCTGGACTTCGGCAATAACCAACCCTTTCCCAATGGCATGGAGAGTTCCCGCTTCGATGAAAAATACGTCACCTTTCTTTACAGGCACCTTATTGACTACTTCCATAAGGGTGTTATTTTTTATCCTTTCCGCGAACTCTTCCCTGGAAAGAGGCCGACTGAATCCATAGACCAGGGACGCGCCTTCTTCAGCTTCAAGGACATACCACATCTCGGTTTTCCCGAAACCACCTTCATGCTTCATGGCATAAGCATCGTCCGGATGGACCTGTATCGAAAGGTCGTCCTTTGCGTCTATGAACTTTATCATTATGGGAAAGTCTTTGAACTTTCTGCTCCGGGTACCCAGTACTCCCCTGCCTTCTGCCTCGATATATTCAGTCAGGGTCTTTCCTGCATGCTTTCCGGTGGCGACAGTCGACTGGCCATCCTTATGGCAGGAAAGCTCCCATGATTCAGCTATTATGTCTTTGTCGGAAACTTTATTGTACCTGGTTTTCAGTAAGTTCCCTCCCCAGATGTAATCCTTGAATGCCGGCAACAGTTTTATCGGTTCCAAAAGCATCACTCCAGTGCTATATATGATAAACATATTATATAACTCGGTTCATCTGCGTCAATGCTTATACAGACTATATATAATAGATTAAATTATAATTTTTCATCAAACAAGGACGGGATGGTTACCGTCCTTGTAAATCAGTTAAGTTGCTGAGATTCTTCCCTTGCGCAGAATGACCGATATATGTTATGCCATGGGATGGACCCTGTTCTCATAGTCCACCATGTCGGGATCGATCTTGTACTTCTGGGCCTTGCGGTATTCAAAGAACTTGACTGCGACCTGCGGGAACATGGCATATGTCAGTATGTCTTCGTCCTGTTCGATGTACTCGGCCACTTCCTGCCTGATCTTATCCAGTTCGTTGGGGATCAGGTCTGCTGGTCTGCATGTGATGCGCTCTTCATCGCCAATGATCTTTTTGACGATCTCATCGCTTATTGGCGCTGGTGTCTTGCCGTATTCTCCTTTTACGAGGCCTTTTGTTTCCTTGGGCACCATCTTGTAGCGTTCGCCGGTTATGACGTTCATGACTGCCTGTGTGCCCACGATCTGGCTGGTCGGGGTAACCAGCGGAGGATATCCGAGATCCGCCCTGACCTTCGGCACTTCTTCCAGGACTTCACGGAACTTGTCTTCCCTGCCTGCCTGTTTAAGCTGAGAAACAAGGTTGGACAGCATTCCGCCGGGAACCTGGTAAATAAGAGCTTTGACGTCGACACCCATGACCTTTGTATTAAGAAGCCCGCTTGATAAATACTTCTCGCGAAGCTTTGAGAAGTAATCTGCGATTTCGCTCAGCAGGTTCAGGTCGTACCCTGTATCGTAGGGCGTGCCCTGCAGGGTTGCAACCAAAGGTTCCTCTGGCGGCTGGGATGTTCCCAGAGCCATGGGCGAAATTGCACAGTCCACAACGTCCACGCCTGCCTCGATGCCTTTCAGATAGGTCATTGAGCCCACGCCGCTTGTGTAATGGGTATGGAGCTGGATGGGAACCTTCACGTTTTCTTTAAGGGCTTTAACAAGCTCGTATGCCTGGTAAGGTACCAGCAGACCAGCCATATCTTTTATGCATATGGAGTC
>DUSJ01000231.1 GCA_012842645.1 Clostridiaceae bacterium
CGATACCGTTTTTTGAACTTAAGAACCTGAAGCCTTTTTTGTATGATGGGATAAAGCCCGTGCTCGGCGCTTCGCTTGAGGTGTTCAGTTTTCCCTTTGCAGAGACTGTATTATTCGTATGCATTCTGGAGCATCTCAGAAAAAACGGCAGTCCATACAAGACCTATTATGTTTCGATGCTGATAGGAGGAGCTATATTACTGATAATCTCTGTGAGATCGATCCTGGTCCTGGGATTCCCTATGTGGCAAATGCAGAATTTCGCTTCCTATGCAGCGACCCGCCTGATAAGGATAGGGGATTTTTTCCAGAGAATAGAGGCTTCAGTGGCGATAGTTTTCATTATAAGCGGATACACAAAAGCTACCATTTGCCTTTTCTCAGCATGCAAAGGGATCGCCAGTATTTTCAACATCAAGGAGTATAAGCATATTGCTGCTCCCATTGGAATACTGATGACCCAGCTTTCCATAATCGTATATGATAACGGCGCCGAATTGGCCGAATGGGCAGCAACCATTTATCCCTATTTCGCATTTCCTTTCCAGGTCATCATCCCACTGATCATATGGATAATCGCCGAGATCAAAATAAGAATGCAGAAAGCTTCCCCCTCGCAATCTGTGGAAGAAAAATCCGTTTCATGATAAAATTTAATAAACACATTCCAAAAATAAATACGGAGGTCGGGCTATGGCATTCAAGCTTAAACCGGGTCTATTGCTGGGAGCGGCATCCGCCGCAACGCAGATCGAAGGGGGAGAACTGAACCACTCCTGGAACGACTGGTATGCCAGGGGCAGGATAAAAGACAGGTCCAATCCGGCAATCGCAAACGACCATTATAACCGATGGAAAGAAGATGCCGATCTTATGGCGTCGATGGGTCTTCAGATCTATCGATTCGGTATAGAATGGGCAAGGATCTGCCCGACAGAGGACACGGTGGACGAAAATGCAATATCCCATTATCGCGAAGAAATATCATATCTAAAGGAAAAAGGCATAAAACCGCTTCTGACCATACACCATTTCACCAATCCCATGTGGTTCGAGAAAAAAGGCGGGTTTACGAAGGCAGAGAATATCAAGTACTTGCTCGACCTGGAGGCCCTAGTGGTAAAATCCTTCGGAGACTTGGTATCAGAGTACATAACGATAAACGAACCGAATGTCTATGCCACAAGTTCCTATTTCTTCGGCGACTGGCCTCCGGGGGAGAAATCTTTCGGAAAAGCTGTAAAAGTCATGTCAGTTATGGCGGCATGCCATATCGAAGCATACAAGCTGATCCATAAGATGAGAAAAGAAATGGGATACGATGACACGAAGGTCAGCTTCGCAAACCATGTAAGAGTGTTCGATCCGGAAAATCCCGGGAACCTGAAGCACAGACTGACGGCTTATCTCCTGAACAGGTTTTTCCAGGACGCGCTGTCCGAAGCCATGTACCTTGGCAGATTCAAATGGCCCATCAGGAAGGTCATGCCTGTCGAGCCAGGTGAATACTGCGATTTCATAGCCATCAACTATTATACCCGTACGACAGTTTACAGGTTTGGCGACGGGGTAAAAAAAGACGCTCCCAAGAACGATCTTGGCTGGGAAATTTATCCCGAGGGCCTTATCCGCTGCGCAGAAAGGCTTTATGAAATAATCAGGCGTCCCATCTACATAACGGAGAACGGGACCTGCGACAACAGGGATATATTCCGCTGCAGGTATATATATGATCATCTCAAAGTCATCTGCGACTCGGAACTTCCTATAGAGCGTTACTACCACTGGTGCTTCTGTGACAATTTCGAGTGGCTGGAGGGTGAAAGCGCCAGGTTTGGCATCGTTTACGTGGATTACAGGACCCAGGCCCGTACCATAAAAAGATCGGGCGAGTTCTTCTCTGAAATCATCAGGGCTGGCGGTGTTACCCAGCAGATGTACGATGAGTATGTAAAGAACCAGCAGTACCATCATTGAGATGAGATGCGGGATGTCAGTAATATAAGAGACAGCCGGCGGTAAAAGAGGGAAAGATGATGATTACATGTAAAGACAAAGTCTTCAGGCTTGACACTTCAAACACCACTTACATGTTCCGAATCACCGGGTTCGGCCACCTCGAGCATGTTTATTACGGGATCCTGCTCGATGAAGAGGATTCGGCCGATGTCATGGCCTGGAAAACCACGGTTCCCGTCAGCGGGGTAAATTATGACGAGTCTGACAGGATCTACAACCTTGACATAATGTGCCTCGAATGGTCCGACAACGGGCGCGGGGACTACCGCCAGAGCCCGTCGGAACTTATGATGCCCGATGGCACCTTTGTCAGCGACTTTATCTATCATTCCCACAGGATCGTTGATGGCTCTGTTCCCATGAATACCCTGCCGTCTTCATACGGCGGGGATCAGACCCTTGAGATCACGCTGAAAGATACTACCTCGGAAATATATCTTGTCCTTTACTATACCGTATACGAAAAAGCGGACTGCATCACCCGCAGGGCCGTCCTGAAAAATGAAAGCGACAGCCCTCTGGTCATCCGCAGGCTCATGAGCATGATGGTGGACCTGCCCGACGAGAAGTTCCGGATGTATACCCTCGACGGAGGATGGATCAGGGAAGCGCACCTTCATGAAAGGCCCGTGGAATACGGTATTATAATAAATTCGTCAAACACCGGTACCAGCAGCAACCGCCACAATCCGGCTTTCATGCTGGCAAGCG
>DUSJ01000232.1 GCA_012842645.1 Clostridiaceae bacterium
AAAATCTATGGCTTCATTCAGTCCTGCGTGGCCGGAAAAATCGGAATCGTCATCGTTGCCGGACATACCCCTGGACAGCTGGGCTCGGATGCCTGAATCCTCTACCGCCTTTACCATGCTGTCCATATAGTAATACATATCAATGAAGCACGTTGTTCCCGTCGCGATCATTTCCATTATGCCCAGGAGCGATCCCCAATATATGTCATCGCCCGTCAGCCTGTCTTCAACAGGGAAAATGTAATTGAACAGCCAGTCCTGCAGGTTCATATCATCAGCATAGTTCCTGAGCAGGGTCATTGGCACATGGCAGTGGCCATTAATCAGGCCCGGCATGAGGAGTTTGCCCGATGCGTCGATAACGACCGCTTTTTTCATCTGTTCATCGCTGACACTTCCAACCGAAGCGATGATACCGTTATCGACCAGGACGTCACAGGATTCCAGCACATTCATGTCCTGGTTCATGGTTACCGTCAACGCATTTTTGAATAAATACTTCATCCGGGTTCCTCCTTAAATCCGCTTAATCGCATGCATGCCGCATAACAGCTATGGATTAATTTAACATGAATAGTCGCAGAGTCAGAGAAATTCGCACAGTCAGACGGAGGCCGATCATATATTTTTTCGCTTAGTAGGCAGGGCTATTTGCTTCGGAAGCCGACGTATCAGTCACCATCAAGTTTACACTGTATTCACCGACAAGGCTCACTGCAGAGTGAACCTGTACCGAGACCGGAACCTCATGTCTGCCGGGTTCCAGGCCGCTGACACGGATCGATAGCTTTATATCCGAAATCTTTATATTTTCCAGATCCTCAGCCTTCCCTTTCAAAGTTATGGGAATGGCTGCATCCATTATCCTGTATTCCATGGTCCCCGACTGGTCCGCGCCGTATATGGATACCGACCCGGAAGATATACTGAAGACTCTTGTAATATATTTCTCTATTATGACTTCAGCAAATAACCGTTCACTGTCCTCCTGGTGGACGGAGACTCCCTTGGGGGTCTTTATCTGGAGGGGAACATAGAAGGATTCGGATCTGTCGGTAATATCTATGGCTTCGGCGCTTACAGCCTTTATGCCTTCGAGGAGATTCCTTGCCCCGATGATGCGCACTTCAGACAATGAATACCTGATATCCTTCAGGTAATAGTCATTGGCTGGCTTCCCTGTAGCAGCAACCGTCACAGGCACTTTCTTGGCCAGGTTGAAGGATACTATCACGGGAACCTTTCCTTCAAACTGCTTCAAAAGCTGTCCGTCGCTGTCCAGCACCGAACCGCGTATTATCATTTCCTTGTTGTCATCCGCTTCGTCCAGGTTTACGAAAGCCACCACTTTGCTGACCCGCGAGATGCTGCTTTCCTTTTCCTCAAGGATAACATTGCTCGGGTCGACTTTCAGATTAAGTATCTCATAACCTGCCGGAAGTGAACCTGTAAATTCCACGTTGACAGGATATTGCCTGTCTATTACCTTCTCAAAATTCAGGCTTACGGTTTCCGGGCTTATGCCCATGATGATTATATCCTGTGCTCCTGTATATTCGGGTTCGTCTATACTGATCTTCTTATATCCGGGTTCCTTTACCCCCGACAAATCGATCGAAGCTTTGAAATCATTTGCAGTAACGGACGATATCTTTGACCTGCGCCCCTTTATTTTTACCTCCACGCTAGTCGGAAGCTGAGTTCCGACGATCTGGAGGCTCTTGCTCTGCAGGATGTCAATGTTGCTGGTTAAGGGTACAGTTATGGTCCTCTCCTCGAAAGGATTGGTCGAATCAAGCACGACAAACCATATCAGGATTGCTGTCAATACTGAAACTATCTTAATGACCACGTCTTTTTCAAACAAATCATTTATCAGCTTGTTCATCCTGCTTCACCTTTCTGAACGTAAAGAGCTTCCTGTCATTGGAACTGTCCAGCAGGAGTTTCGTCAGAGCTTTCCTGAGCATATCCGGAGTCAGGTTCCTTGTCAGCCCCCCGCTGTGGGCATACGATATTTTCCCGGATTCTTCCGAAACGACCACAGCTATCGCATCCGATACCTCGGTTATTCCAAGCGCCGCCCTGTGCCGGGTCCCCAGTTCCCTGCTGAGACCGGCATTCTGTGTCAGCGGCAGGTAACACGCTGCGGCCTTTATAGTATTGTCACGAATAATGACTGCTCCGTCATGCAACGGGGTCTTGGGCGTAAAAATATTGACAAGCAGCTCGCTGGAAAGCATGGCGTCCATCTGGGTACCCGTATTGACTATATCGCCTATTTTCGTCACTCTTTCTATAATGATAA
>DUSJ01000233.1 GCA_012842645.1 Clostridiaceae bacterium
ATAGCCGTACCTCCGCTGTTTCCATGGTTTACGACAGCATCTGTCTTTATCCAGTCTATCACTGAATCGTTGTCTTCGTCGATAAACCCCGAAACACGGCCTGCAGTATAGGTTATCGTCTCGCCGCCCACGCCGGGATAGCCAAGGATGCTTATTTCGTCTCCCAGTTCGACCAGGTCGGAATCTGCCAGTTTAGCCGGTACAAGGTTCAGGTCTGCAGGATTGAGCTGGTTCCAGTTAAGATCTGCTATTATTTTTACCACCGCAAGGTCAAGGCTTTCCACGCCGCTCCTGTACTGCGCTATATACTGGGGCTGTATGTTTTTCTTTATATCGTCAGTTAAGGCTATAGCTACATAGCCGTCGGAATTGTACAGCCTGCCGTTTTCTCCCACGCAGTGAAAGTTCGTCAGGATATAACCGTTGCTGCTGACTATGGTGCCAGAACCCATCGATATAATATTGAAGTAATCATCGAGGGCATAAAGCTTGACAGTGGACCTGGAAATCTTCTGGAGATTGATCCCCGAACTGTTTGCCGGGTTCGGCGGAGTTTCCGTAATCTGAGGATCAGGTCCTACGGCTACCGATGAGCCGGGGTCTTCGATCTTCACATTCTGCCTTACGCTTCTTGAAGAACGGTTCCCTGCTTTATCAAAAGCTACCACGTAATATTCGTATTCCTCGCCCGGAACAACATCTCTGTCCTGGTAAACGGTACTTTTCTGCTTAGCGATCAGCTCACCGTTTTTATAAAGCCTGTATTCACTGACCCCGTTTTCATCATAGCTTTCGCTCCAGGCCAGGACTACCATTTCATTGCTGACACTCGTCACCGTGAGCAAAGGCGCTGTCGGTGGCGTGTCGTCCTCCCTTCTTTCAAGGGAACATGAGGAAAGAATCATTACCATCATGATTATGACGGCTGTGAATATATATTTTCGTTTTGAAGCAAACATTCAAACCACTCCATTCCAATAAATCCGAATGCCGTCAGTCTCCATTGAAGGAATAGTTTACATTAACTAATTTATTTCCGTTAAGAACATAATTTTCATAACCTGATGAAATAGTAATGATATAAAGATCGTTGCCGTATATACACAGTATGTCCCTTCCGTAACCTATATCAGTTTTATTTGCGCCGGATGAAGCCTGGCCGCTTTTAATATAAATATAGTTTATGACATATGCTTCTTTTCCTTTGGTATCGGTGTAATACCCATCCTCCGGCTGATAGAACCTGTAGTTCATGCCCGATTTTATCGTCCAGGCCGCTGCGGCATTCTGAAGCTTCTCTTCTTCAGAATTCACTTCCACGTTCATGAGGCTGGTCAGCGGCAGTTTTTTGACACATACAAACTCCCTGCCCATGCTGTTTGCCATATCCGCCGCCCTGAACACATCGTTTTCATTCATGGACTGAATCCAGCTTGAGGGATATTGTATCTCTATTATATTATCTATTGTTTGTGTCTGTATCCTGACTGATGTTTTATTGATAATAAGGCCCATGGCCACAGCGACGATGAACAGGGCCCAGACCGGAAGGTCTCCTGCGATGGCTTTACCGCGCCCCGAAGGTTCATGGGTCTCATCCAGGCCTGCCTTCTCCTGGCGCGAAGAGATCATAACAAGCACGCCGAACACTATGACCGCGACAAGGGCGGCAGGAATGAGCCCGATTATATAGTTCACCCTGAAGCCCTGCCTTACCACCGTACTCAGCAGGAACTGCACCACAGCGTTCAGGACTGACGCGAGGATAAGCGCGAAGGGCAGTCTCAGGGCATTGAATTTTTTATGCTTGGATATACCGAGGATATAGCCGCTCAGACCTGTTATACTGGCGTGGGAAAAATTCTCAACCACCACAAGGGAAGTTGCGTTAGTGAGCATGGCTCCTCCGGCAGATATTATGCTGTCTATACTGGACATTGCCGCGAACCCGAGCCCCAGCGCAGAGCCGTATATGATCCCGTCGACAGCTTCTTCGAATTCCCTGCTGGAATATACACTGTACCTTACAGAAAGCAGCTTGATCGCTTCCTGGATGACCGCGGTCAGGACAATGGCCGTTATCAGCTTGCCGCTGATCACTGTGCTGCCCCTGCTGCTATGCGGCATAATCCAGGATATTACTGGAGTATATACCGCTTTCTGCACCAGGGCGCCTAAAATAAGCGTTTTAAACACCAGGCCCTTGGGTTCCGGGTTCATCCTGTCCTGCCTGTAGAATATAGTAAGCCAGAGGATCGGCGGAATGACCGCGATTACCAGAGATATGACTTTTAACAGGTCCTTGTTGAAATCAGGATTTATTGCTTTTTCAATTATATATGCTACCAATACTATCAACAGCAGACCGGCAAGAGATATAAAAGTGGAAAGCCATAGTCCGGGCTTGGCTTTCGAGTCCCTGATACCCATGGTATACCTCCGTAAAGTCAAATTATTCCTATAAAATAGTTTAACATAATTTGGCTGACAAGTCTAAGATATTATTATTTGCATAAGCTGAACAGAATAACAGGATTGAAAGCATATTCGTATAGTTTCAGAACGGGGGAAGCACATCGAGCACAAGGAAAGTCACGTCATCGGCAGGCTTTTCCCCGGTAAACTTTTTGATGTCATAAGTCAGGGCCTCGGTGATCTGTTCGGCTCCCCATTTATTGTATTTCTGGATCACTTTTTTAAGACGGGAAACAGAGTACTTCTCTCCCACCGAATTGCATGCATCGATCAGGCCGTCAGTATAAAGTACCAGTTTATCGCCGGGGAACAGAAGTACCTGGTGATTGACGAACTTGGGCTTAAGCAGGCTGCCTAACTTGCATATGGCAAAACCGTCATTGTCGAGCTCCTGGATTGAACCGTCCGGGCGTATTCTCAGGGGTGTAGTGTTCAAACCTCCCGAAGCATAGGAAAAAATCCCAGACTGCGTATTGTAAACTCCATAGAGCATCACAATATACATATCATCGTTGAAATTCGCAGCGTTGAACGACTCATAAATATGCTTGAGCACCATGGAAGGTATGGTCATGCCTTCTTTCCCGGTTTCTTCCATGAGAGACTGCATCTTCTGGAAAGTAAAAATCGAAAGCATGGCAGCCGAAACGCCATGACCCGATACGTCTCCGATGCATATGCCATAATTGTAATCATCTATGATGAATACGTTGTAAAAATCCCCGCTCAGGTTCTCCGCAGGAATATATCCCGATGAGAACTTTACGAATTCATTGCCCGGCATTTCCGAAGGAAGCATGGACAATTGCATCCCTCTCGCTATCTCCTGGTCGGCCATCAGTTTCTCATTGATGTTTCTTAGTTCGTTGGTCCTCAGGTCCACCAGCCTGTCAAGCTCGGTCAGGTACATATCGAGGTCCTCTTTGGCCTTTTTCAGTAAAATGTACGGGC
>DUSJ01000234.1 GCA_012842645.1 Clostridiaceae bacterium
ATACAACCCGGCAATTAACAAAGGGACACAGGTATTGATCCGGGCTTATGGCCGGCAGCATAGTATGGTCAGTTGATACCAGGGGAGTTGTCCAGAAAAAAACTCCACAACAACTTGACACTGTCAGGATATAACAGCCCTGCTGGACTGGTTCTGGCCAACGGTATTATTATAAAGGATAAATCCTGCCGCCAGGGAAACGATGACAATAAAATAGACCCATGCAATTTCAGCTTTTCTTCTCATGAGTACCTCCCCAAAAGATGTCCAAGAAAAGCTTTTGCAATAGGTCAAAAATTATTCATTGTCTTAAAAAGAATTGTCCAGCCCGGCCAGGAATACCACAACAAGGATTCCTACCAGTAAAAGGTCACAGTCGTTTCCTTCCAGCAAAAGCAGGAGGATAAGTGCAATCAGTATTATATCCTCCTGCTTCAGGTTCCTTAAAAAAGGAGGTAAAAAATGATTATGAGAGGCTGGAGCATTATGGCGGCAGTTTTCATCGACCTCACAGGGCAGTGGAATATTGTTCAACCCTTTAGGCTCCACCGGATTCACCCCTTTGCGTCACGGCTTATCGTTGGCCTGATCGCGCTCAAAACATTGATTACTTTAAGCAGCTGGATAGCTCCGGTCAAACGCTGTCGCCTCTGGGGTCCAAGGAATGGCTGCACCGAATTAAGCAGGTTTATCCTCGAATCGCTTATATTGTTGAACATGCTAAGCATTTCATTTGCTTTTGCAAGGATACCATAATCTATGTTCCCCTGCTGAGCCGGTGAATAGACCGGGCTTCCTGTGCCCGACACAGGCTGATCGACAGGGATTTCGGCGCCCGTGTTATGCTGGTTCTGTGGGGCGATACTTTCCACGATGTTCTTAAGACCGCTTGTATCAGAAACCCCGAACATGTCGGCTATCTGCTTGATCTTCTTATCGAGCTCGTCAGCCATATAACCGCCTCCTGGTCTATTTCAGCAAAGATTTGAGCCTCTGGGCTATTATCGCTCCATCAGGGCCGAGGACCTGGACAAGCTTCTCAAAATCTCTTTCTGTGACTTTGCTTTTTATCTCATCCAAACTGATCCCCATCTGGTTCAGTTTTCTCGGGTCAAACTCATCTATTTTCTGAAGGATCTCCTGTGTATCCATCTGGCCCAGTTTTCTCCTGAGCTCCTGGGGGCTTTCATTCCTCAACATCTCCAAAGCCTTCTCCAGCTTCTTCTTTTGAATGTTTCCGCCCAATCTTTCAAACATGCTATAGTCAGCCATAATATCACCAAGAATAAACTTCCGCATTCAATTGTATGCAGCCTGGCTTGTCATGTTGCAAGGAAAACGGAAAAATAATGACATAAAAAATCGGCAGGAAGCATACCGCATTTCCGTGCCGACAATATCATGAGTTGTTAAGTTAATAATATGCTTTATAATATAACCGAAAATACCGATTCAAGCGCTTCAATGAACAGGTCGATGTCTTCTTTTGTTATGATCAGCGGAGGCAGCACCCTGATGATGTTATCGCCTACCGAACCGATCAGGAATCCCTTCTCAAAACACTTTTTCTTAATTTCAACAGCTTTGGGCAGATCAAGCTGGACGCCTATCATAAGTCCCTTGCCACGGACCTCGGTAATGAAAGAATACTTTTCCTTAAGACCGTTAAGGCTGTCCATAAAATATTCTCCCATTTTAGCAGAGTTCTCATACAGTTTGTCGTTAATTATCACCGATAGGGCTGCAAACCCGGCGCTGCACGCCAGCGGGTTGCCGCCGAAGGTGG